>NZ_DF976995.1 GCF_001485475.2 Tepidanaerobacter syntrophicus
CCATTATGCCTTTAAATATTTCTCCTCCCAAGAGAAGCTCTGAAAGAAAATACTCGCCTTTTTCAAACTTATCTCCTACAACAGCCATAGCATCTCTGCATACATCTAGAAGTTTTTGAGCATCTCCACCTTTTTCAAGATACTCTTTAGCAAGACTTACTGCACCTTCTTCATCCATATCTACTATTTTGTTGAAAAGTTCATCAAGCACTTTACCTTCCCCCTTTACAGTTTTTTTGGAACACCCCACAGTAATGAGAAAATTATTGATATTTTCTTCACACCATCCTTTCCTATGCCGATTTAAACCAGTTATAAAACTTTATACTTTCTGACACTAGTATATACGAGTATATCGAAATTGTCAACTGATTGTGAATTGAATTTCTTTACTTACTCTTTATAAATATTAGTTTTTTGGATATGATTCTATATCTAAAAAAATCTCCCTGTCAAAGATTTACAACCGGGAGATTTTTTTACTGTATTAATTTGTAAAGATGTTATTTTCTAATATATTTGCGAGGATCTAAACAACCTAATTCTCTAGAAATATCAGCTGCTGCTTTTAATATTAATTGTGAGTAATCTCGGTTTATTTTTTCTAAGTTTATCCGTGTAATCGGCCCTGATATACTCAAACTTGCCACTACATTGCCCGTATAATCAAATATTGGAGATGCCACACACATAACATCATCCTCTGACTCTCTATTGTCAATGGCATAACCAAGGGCTTTAACTTTATCTAATTGTTTTTTCAAAACATCTATGTCAGTTATAGTATTTTTTGTCTGCTTTGGCAGCCCCCATTTTTGGATAATATAATCAAACTCTTCCTCGGGCAGAAAGGCTGCTTGCGCTTTTCCTGATGCAGTACAATGGACAAAGTTTTTGTCACCAACCTTGTGGAATGTCTGAAGATTTTCCGTAAAGTTAACTTTGTCAATATATATTATCTGTCCCGCATCGATCATTGTAAGGTAGACTGTTTCACCGGTTTTCCTTGCAAGGTCCTCCATAAAAGGCCTGGCAACTGTCCTTATATCCATATTTGAGATAAGATTAAATCCTAAATTAAGTATTTTGAAACTAAGTTTGTACTTTCCGGTTTCAGGATTTTGGGTGACATACCCTTTGTGTTCCAATGTATCAAGAAAGCGATAAACCGTACTTTTATGAAGATTAGTATATTTGCCGATTTCAGTTACGCCAAGCTCTTTGCCGCAAGACAGCGCCTCGAGTATCTCTAAAGTGCGAAGACAAGACCTTAGCAGGTTTTTTTCTTTATCCACAATATCACATCCATAAAGTCTAATTTATTATTTATATGTTACTTGTTCATATAAATCGTGTCAACTTTTTGTCTAATTCAGTTCAATACACAAAAAAGCGCAAGATGTTCAATCGAATATTTATATTACAGGCAGGATTCCTGATGTTTGTGTAGAATAGTATAAGTAAAAGCAAAACATCGTTTTATTCAATAAAACAACATGAGAACATTTTTACTTACTGAAATATTCTATTTAAATAATAGAATAAAAATACAGTAAAGTCAAATGTTCCGCAAAGCAGGAGGCATTCAAATGATACTGGAAAAATTTGCTTTATCGGGAAAGACGGCCATAGTAACCGGCGCCAGGACGGGGTTAGGCAAAGGAATGGCTGTAGGACTTGCGGAAGCCGGAGCAGACCTGGTGATTGTAAACCGATCGCCGATGCTGGAGACCGAGGAAGAGATTAGAAAATTAGGCAGAAGATGCCTGCCTATTGAAGCTGATCTTTCGAATACAAATGTAATACCGGAAATAGTCAAAAGAACGTTGGATGAATTCGGCAAGATAGACATATTAGTGAATAATGCCGGCATAATACGTCGAGCTCCTTCTATTGAATTTACAGAAAAAGACTGGGACGATGTAATAAATGTGAATCTTAAGGCGGTTTTTTTCTTCAGTCAAGCCGTTGCAAGAGAAATGATAAAAAATAATGGAGGTAAGATAATCAACATTGCTTCAATGCTCTCATTTCAAGGGGGCATACTGGTGCCGTCTTATGCTGCCAGCAAAGGGGGAGTTGCTTCTTTGACAAAAACATTGGCAAATGAGTGGGCTAAATATAACATAAATGTAAATGCCATTGCACCGGGTTATATGGCCACCAACAATACTGAACCTCTTAGAAAAGATGATGAGAGAAATAAGTCTATTCTTGACAGAATACCGGAAGGAAGATGGGGACTTCCCGAAGATTTAAAAGGAGCTGTGGTTTACCTTGCCTCGGAAGCGTCAGACTACGTAACCGGACACATATTGTGTGTAGACGGAGGATGGCTGGCAAGATAATAAAATTATATTGGAGGTCTTATTAAATGTTTGATGTTAGATACGCTTCAAGTAACAAAGATGCAAGAAGTTATGATACTGCAAGGCTTAGAGAGGAGTATCATATTAGCGGGCTTTTTAAGAAAGATGAAATTAGATTAGTATATTCTCATTTTGACAGGATAATTGCAGGTTCAGTTTGTCCTGCCGAAAGAGAGTTAAAGCTAGAAGCAGGAAAAGAAATAGGAGCAGAATACTTTCTTGAAAGAAGAGAGCTTGGAGTCATTAATATTGGAGAAAAAGGTGTTGTTTCTCTTGATGGAAAAGATTATGAGATGGAACCGAGAGATGGACTTTATGTAGGCAAGGGAACAAAAGATATAGTTTTTAAGTCAATAGATAAAAATAAACCTGCAAAGTTCTATATAAATTCTGCGCCGGCACATAAAACATACCCAACAGTTAAAATAAATATTAGCAAGGCAAATCCAGTTACGCTAGGTTCGAAAGAGGAGCTAAACGAACGAACCATATATCAGTACATACATCCGAATGTGTGTAATTCCTGCCAGCTGTCTATGGGCATGACAATGCTTAAAGAGGGTAGCGTGTGGAATACAATGCCTTGCCATACACATGATCGCAGAATGGAAGTATACCTTTATTTTGATATGACCGATGATGCATTGGTATTTCATATGATGGGAGAACCTCATGAAACCAGACACATTATAATGAGAAATGAAGAAGCCGTAATTTCACCACCTTGGTCTATTCATTCAGGCGTCGGAACCCAAAAGTATACTTTCATATGGGGGATGGTAGGCGAAAATCAAGCTTTTGATGATATGGACCACATAGATAATAAAGATTTAATATAATATTCTGAGCTAAAATAAATGCATAAGAAATAGAAATTGGCACCCGTTTACAGGTTAAGCGGGTGCTTTTTTCGTAAAAGCATTTTCCTGTATTTATAGTAACTAATCATTTTGCTTAAAATAACGATAAGCTAATTATTAAACATGAGCATTTTGTCCATATGCAGTTGTTAGAAACTTTGATATTGTATTATTATACTTATACATAAAATACTAAAGAATGCAGGTGCTTTTATGAAAGTAATTATAGCTCCCGATTCATTCAAAGGAAGTCTAAGTTCCATACAAGCAGCTGAAGCAATAGAACGCGGAATAAAAAAGGCGGCTTTAGCCTACAGCGAGAATGTAGAAGTTGCAAAAGTGCCAATGGCAGATGGAGGAGAAGGCACGGTAGAAGCTATTATAAGTGCGGTAGGAGGTAAAATAATTCCTACAAAAGCCTTAGACCCTCTTGGAAGACCCATAGATTCTTTTTTTGGCGTATTACCTGATAATACAGCGGTTATTGAAATGGCAGCGGCATCAGGACTTAACTTTTTAAAAGAGGAAGAACGCAATCCTTTAAAAACTACAAGCTACGGCACCGGCCAATTGATAAAAGCGGCACTGGATATGGGCTGCGAAAATATAATAATTGGTATTGGAGGCAGCGCCACAAATGACGGCGGAGTAGGGATGGCTCAGGCCATTGGAGTAGAGTTCTTGGATAAAGAAGGCAAACAAATAGGTTTTGGAGGCGGAGAGCTATCTAAAATCTATAAAATTGATATTTCTAATCTGGATGGCAGGGTAAAGAATGCAAAATTCACTATTGCCTCAGATGTAAAAAACCCGTTATGCGGTCCTGAAGGAGCTTCTGCTATCTATGGCCCGCAAAAAGGCGCAACACCTGAAATGATAGAAATCCTTGACAAAAACCTCGATCATCTTGCAAAAATAATAAAAAGAGATCTTGGCAAGGATATAAAAGACTTGCCGGGAGCAGGAGCTGCAGGGGGCTTGGGAGCAGCTTTGATGGCGTTTTTAGATGCACAACTAAGACCCGGGATAGAAATTGTAATGGAGCTTTCAAATTTTAAGGAAAAAGTAAAAGATGCAAATATTATTTTTACAGGCGAAGGTTCTACCGACTATCAAACAAAATTTGGCAAAGTTCCCTTTGGAGTAGCGCAAGTGGCAAAAGAATATAATAAGCCGGTAATATGTGTTTCCGGCTCTCTCCTTGAAGGTTATGAGCAATTATATGAATATGGGATTTCAGCGATGTTCAGTATAGTGAACAAACCAATGGACCTTAAGGAAGCAATGGAAAGGGGGGAGGAATTACTGTATAAGACATCAGAGAATTTGTTCAGATTGTTATTTGTTGGGCTTGGGTTAGGACGATAGATACGAGATTAACTGTTTACAGAATTAGTTTATATCTATTTTATATAACTTCTCAAGATTTTGCATAGTCTGGTCTATATTAAATTTTCATTTAAGTTTACAGAACGATATATTATACGAGGAGGATAAGATGAAAATAGTAGTTTTAGATGGATATACGTTAAACCCTGGTGATTTATCATGGGAAGATCTTAAAAAGTTAGGTGACTTAACAGTATATGATCGGACACCCAACGATAAAATCATAGAAAGAATAGGTAATGCAGAAATAGTATTTACAAATAAAGTGCCGATAACAAGAGAAGTTTTAGAAAAAACAAATATTAAATATATTGGAGTTCTTGCTACAGGTTATGATGTAGTTGATATTAATGCCGCAAAAGAAAAAGGTATACCAGTTACTAATATACCAACATACGGGACAGCATCAGTAGCTCAGATGGTATTTGCACATATATTGGAGATATGTCACCATGTGGCCGCGCATAGCGAAGCTGTTAAAGCCGGAGAGTGGACCAATAATCCGGATTGGTGTTTTTGGAAATATCCCCTCATTGAACTAGCGGATAAAAACATGGGTGTAATTGGGTATGGAAGAATAGGGCAAGCGGTAGGAAAAATAGCTCAAGCATTTGGTATGAAAGTACTTGCGTATGATAAATATCAAAATAAAGATCTTGAGTCCGAAACCATGAAGTATGTTGACTTAGATGAACTTCTTAAAAATTCAGATGTAATAAGTTTACACTGTCCACTAACAGAAGAAAACAAAGGTATAATAAATAAGAGTACAATAGCCAAGATGAAAGACAGCGTGATTATAATAAACACAGCGAGAGGTCAGCTTATAGTTGAAGAAGATTTAGCAGAAGCATTAAATCAAGGCAAGGTATATGCTGCAGGGTTAGATGTTGTATCAAAAGAGCCTATCGAAGAAGATAATCCCCTGCTTAAAGCAAAGAATATATTTATCACGCCGCATATTGCTTGGGCGCCAAAAGAATCACGCCAGAGATTAATGGATATTGCAGTAGAGAACTTAAGAGCTTTCTTGGAAGGTCGGCCTGTTAATGTAGTAAATAAATAAGATGATTAAACGAAATAGGAAAACTTGAAATAAATAAAGAGGATAATTAAATGTAGGTAGAGAATAATATTAATAGAATAGTTGAGGCTGGGAGGGTATTATTTTGGAAATAACCCATGAATATGCCCAGAGCATAGTTGAAAAAACTAAAGATCTACTTGGTAAAAATATAAATATTATGAACAGTTTGGGCATAATTGTGGGAAGTGGAGATAAATCCCGAATAGATACCTACCATGAAGGCGCGGCAGAAGTTATAAAAACAGGGAAAAGTATGGAAATAACGTCTGAGCAAGCTGAAAAACTGGAAGGTGTAAAACCGGGCGTTAACCTTCCGGTTTACCTTAATGATAGAATCGTAGGAGTTGTTGGAATTACCGGGGAACCTGATGAAGTAAGGCCGTTTGGACAACTGCTAAAAATTTCAGTTGAAACAATGCTAAATCAAATATTTTTATCAGAACAGCTTCGTATGGAACAAAACGCAAAGGAACTTTACGTAAACGACATCATAAACGGCAACATTCAAGACATAAATGCGTTTTTGACTAAAGGACAAGTTTTCGGTTTTGACATGACTATTTATCGGATCGCACTTGCAGTAAAGATAAAAGAAAGCATTAATACAGGACACAAAAAGTTGGCATCTCAAGAAATACAAGAAAAAATACTTGCTTGCATAAAAAACGTTTTTAACAATCCCCAGCATATGGTAAGCCACAATGGCAGCAATAATTATATCGTCCTTTATGCGACTGATGAAACAGACCCTGAATTTATAAAGGAAGAGCTTAGTAAAACCGCAGAAATTTTAAAACGCAACCTTAGCAAATATTCGGCCACGTTTTCTATTGGAGTGGGCTCGTACTATCCGGGCCTTTCCGGAATACGTAAATCATATAAAGAGGCGGTGAAAGCACTTCAATTACAAGAAAAAATTTTAAAAGGTTCTCAAACGCTCCCGGAACTCATTTTTGCATCAGATATTGCCCTTGAAATGATGCTTTCAGCTGTGCCCGAAGAAATTATAGATACATATATTGACCAGGTAGTTTCTAAAGGCGAGGCTAAGACTTTTTTAAAAGATACGAAGTTGACTACGACTTTAAAAACCTATTTTTCATCTAATTTAAATATCTCTAAAACAGCTAAAACCCTCAATGTTACACGAAATACGGTAAGCTCAAGACTTGAAAAAATAAAAGAGCTTACCGGTCTTGACCCGTCTGATTTCAATGACGCTTTAAAGCTGGATGTCTTGCTTAGAGCGGTTTATATAAAAGAAATATAGCTTGAAGCAATTCTAAATCTTTTGTCCAAAATAACAAACCAGCTCCACTCAATATCTTTTGAGGCAGGGGCTGGTTTTTATTTTTTTAGCAAGAAGGATTTTTCGTTTTGAGGTTGAATTATTCAAGTGCAGGATACATTTTGTTGAGTCACAATTTATTACGGTGCCAAGTAAAATTATGCTGCCTAAAGTCAATTTCTACATTAAATGCAAAAACTAAGGAATTGTAGCAGTTGACAAGAAGAACTAATCAGATAAAGTTATAGTTATGAAGTGAATGAAAGTAAAAAAGGAGGGTCATTATGAAAAAAATTCTTGCTTTGTTGTTAACGATTGTTATGATGGTTGGTTTGCTGACCGGATGCGGCGGTGGAGGCGGCGGCACATCTGAAAGCAAAACACCTGCGGAGGACGAACAGGCTCCAAAGAAAAAGATAGCTCTTTTATGTGATGTGGCAGGTACTCAGGTTTTTGTTTTAAGCATGATAAATGGATTAAAGGATAGTGCTCAAGAATACGGATTTGAGCCTATTGTTACCGAATGCGCCGATGCTGCGGCATTTGAAGACAATGCACGCGCCTTAATTGAAGAAGGCGTGGATCTAATTATCGGCGGCGGCTGGCAGGCCGGGGATGCTATCAATAAGGTGGCTACGGAATTTCCGGATGCTGCAGACTATGCATTAATAGATGCTGAAGTAGAAGCAGAGAACGTCAAATGCATCTCTTATAGAGAGCAAGAAGGCGCATATCTTGTAGGCATGATTGCAGCTTATGTTACAGATGAGAATGACAAATTGTTCGGCTCGATACATGTTAACCAGGGAGCAGGTTCATGGAAGTGGCGCTATGGTTATATGGAAGGCGTAAAGGCCATTAAGCCCGATGCAAAATTTATCTTTAATTACACGGGAAACTTTAACGATCCGGCAAAAGCAAAGGAATTTGCTATTCAGCAGTATGAACAAGGCTGTAAGTTTATCAACGGAGCCTCGGCAGGCGGAGACAAGGGGATTTTTGAAGCGGCAAAAGAAAAGGGATTTTATACCTCGGGTCAAGATGTTGATTTAACAACCCCTGACAATCCCTATATCGTAACATCTCAGATAAAAGACACATATGCTACCGTAAAATATCTTGTGCAAAAATATATGACAGAAGAGTGGACAACAGACAATGAAACCTGGGGTGTAAAAGAAGGCACAATTGGAGCTGTCCATGTAACTCACGAAGGTAAGGGTCCTATACCTGAAAGCTTAACAGCTGAAGAGCTTAACAAAGTAAAACAGGCTGCTGAGGATATAAAAACAGGCAAGCTGGATTTGGCAAATATGCCTGCTGAAGAGGATTATAAGTAGATATGGTTTTATAGTATTAATTAATAGGGGCGGCTTGCCGCCTCTATTAAGAACTTTGGGCCGTTTTTGAAATAAACCTAGGATTGTTTTCAAAGACCTCCTTGGAAGTTTTATAGATTATAGGGGTGCATTGAGTTGCTTCTAAGAATGGAAAATATCACTAAGTTATATGGCTCTCTTTTAGCAAATGATAATGTGAGCTTAACGTTAGATAAAGGTGAAATTCTCGCAATTGTTGGCGAAAATGGAGCAGGTAAATCTACATTAATGAAGATTCTTTATGGACTTGAAATGCCAACCAGTGGAGAAATATACATAAATGATAAGCTTTGCGATTTCAAAAGCCCGATGGATGCTATACGACAAGGAATAGGGATGGTGCAGCAAAATTTTATGCTTTTTAATCCTTTTACTGTGGCTGAAAACATCGTGTACGGTAAAGAGCCGCGAAGCCACAGAATTTTTTTTGATAGGAGAAAAGCGGCTGAAATTGTAAGGGAATTGTGCAGAAAGTACGGCCTTGAAATAGACCCTGAACTTAAGGTGGAGGATTGCCCCGTAGGTCTTCAACAAAGAGTGGAGATTTTAAAGGTTTTATACAAAGATGCTGAAATCATTATTCTCGATGAGCCTTCAGCGGTATTAACCCCGCAAGAAGTAGACGAACTTTTAAAGACTATAAAAGGACTTGCAGCATTGGGCAAGAGCATAATACTAATAACACATAAACTTCAAGAGGTTATGGACGTTGCAGATAGAATTATGGTCATGAGAGAGGGCAAGCGCATCGCTGAGGTTAAAAAGACAGAAACGAGTATTGAAGAACTTTCGTATCTGATGGTGGGAAGAAGACTTGCTGCGAGAAAAGTTGAAAAACAAAAATCGGGTAAAAATGTTTTAAAAATAGAAAATCTTACATATGTAACTCCTGAGAAGAAAAATGTTTTAAAAGGGGTTAATATTCATGTAGACGAAGGCGAAATAGTGGGAATAGCCGGAGTATCCGGCAACGGGCAATCAGAGTTAATTCAGTGTATAACAGGTATGATCGCTCCTACCGGCGGTAAAATTTTGCTCGATGGCAAAGATATTACAGGCAGGCCTGTCTGGGAAGTAAGGTATTCGGGGCTATCGCATATACCTGAAGACAGGTATTACATGGGATGCGCTAAAGATGCCAATTTAGTAGAAGTTGCTATAATGGGCCATCATATCAAGCCTGCATACTCACAAAAAGGAATTTTGAAAACTACAGAGATTAGAAAATTTACACGGAATCTGCTTACAAAATATGATGTAAGGCACAGCAGCTTAACCCAAAAGGCAAAAGAATTATCAGGCGGGAATATTCAAAAGCTTATAGTTGCAAGAGAAATAGAGCATGGGAATAAATTTTTGGTTGCGGCAGAACCTACTCGCGGTGTGGATATAGGTGCTATGGAGTTTATACATGACAAAATACTGGAAGTAAGATCAAAAGGCGGCGCGGTGCTGCTTATTTCTTCAGAGCTTACAGAGATTTTATCACTTTCCGACAGAATATATGTTATGTACGGCGGCAATACAAACGGCGAATTTACTAGAGAAGAAGCAACTTCTGAAAAACTGGGGCTGTTAATGATGGGAGGCAAATTAAATGAATAACGATACTCAAAAGAGCTTTATAAAAATTTGCCTAAAAGCATGGAATGCCTTAAAACAGCCTATAATAGCAACGGTTTTTGGGCTACTAATCGGAGCAGTATTAATTTTGACAACAGGTGAAAACCCCATTAATATATATAATCAAATGTTTAGAAAATCATTTCTTGAGCCCTATTATTTAATGCAAACCTTGACACGAGCAACACCTGTAATAATTTGCGCTATAGCCACAGCAGCGGCATGGAGAGCGGGAAATATAAATATAGGGGTAGAAGGACAGATGATCATAGGTTCTTTTACAGCCACCGCATGCGCACTTTATTTATCAGGTCCTCCTATATTTGTGCTGACAGTTTCAATATTATTGGGAATGATAGCAGGGGCGCTTTATTCCACAATTGCAGCCGCCCTGAATTTAAGATTTGGCACATCGATTGTTATATGCACTCTTATGATGAATTATATCGCAAATTATATTGCCAGTTATTTTGTAAATTTTCCCCTAAAAGATCCCCATGGAGATCCTATTGCGGCTCAGACGGCGGTCATAGATAAAAGCCTTCATTTTCTTAAGCTTTCCAGCAGGAGCACTCTTAATATAGGATTTCTTATTGCTGTCGGAATTACGCTCTTATTTATTTTTATTTCCCAAAGGGCTGTATTCGGTTATGAATCGAAAATGACAGGATTAAACCCTATTTTTGCTCACTACGGAGGCGTAAACCAGAGACAAGTCACGCTCAAGACAATGGCGTTAAGCGGTGCTATTGCGGCAGTGGCTGGTATATGCGAGATTTTTGGAGTAAAGTATCGCTACATTGATTCTATGTTTGTAAGCGGAGGTTATGCATGGACAGGTCTTATGGCCGCGCTGATAGCAAATCTTGATCCTGTAGGCATGTTTTTTGCTTCTACATTTCTTGCAGGATTACAAGTGGGCGGTCAATCCATTCAGCGCACCTCTAATATCCCTTATCAAATGGCTACGGTTATCCAATCATGCATAACACTTTTTGTGTCAGTTAAGCTTACCTTTGATTTTATAAAATGGAAAAGGCACGCCAAAACAGGCGCCGACAAGGAGGCGGATTAGGGTGGACTCTAATTACATAGCAAGCCTTATAAATTCTACGCTCAGATCCACTACGCCTGTTTTACTTGTAGCACTGGGATCTGCAATATGTAGCCAGGTAGGTGTATTTAATATTGCTCTTGAAGGCCAGATGCTTATAGCTTCATTTACTTCAATAGTTGTAAATTATTTAACCGGTAGTGTCTTGCTTGCCATTATTGCAGGGATAATATCTGGTACAATTATCGGTGCTATCGTAGCTGTTGTTCAAGTTAAATACCAAGCTGCCGATATGGTAGTGGGTAACTCGCTTAATCTTTTAGTCGCAGGCCTTACAAGTATATTGCTTTTTGTGATTTTAGGAGTAAGAGGAAGCTTCAGTAGTCCGGATTTGATACCTCTAGGCAAGATGAATATATCTTTTATAAGAGCATTGCCTTTTATCGGCAGAGTTTTGGCAGATTTGACTGTTGTTGATTATATTTCTTATGTAATAGCGATATTGATGTATATTTTTCTTTTCAAAACAGTTGCCGGTTTTAGGGTTCATTCTATTGGAATCAATAAAGAAGCGGCAGAGAGCCTTGGAGTAAATACACTTAAAATCAGGATGGCGGCAGTTGCATTTTCCGGAGCATTATCAGGGCTTGGGGGCAGTGTGCTTAGCATGGGGCAAGTAACTCTCTTTACAGAAAACATGACAGCCGGCCGGGGCTTTATAGCAATGGCTGCTGCCGGAATGGGGCAAAACCATCCTTTGTATGTGATAGGCTCAAGCCTATTGTTTGGTGCTGCTCAAACCTTGAGTGTTTCCCTGCAAAATATAATTCCCAGCCAGCTGACGATGACAATTCCTTATATTATTACGATAATAGCCCTTTCTGTTTTTGGCTACAGGACAAGAAAGCAAAAATCCATGAAATAAATGTTGCTTTTTGCCTATAGGATTGATAAAATTAGGGTGCATTAAGTCAACTCAAAAACGTCCGGCATCCTAAAAGGAGCTGGAACGGAGGTGAAAACATGAAAACTGATTTTACAGTGAATCGCCGATACACGCGAACATTGACGGTATCAGGCTTGCTTGGAGCTTTATCGGTAGTGTTGGGCTTGACGCCCTTAGGCTTTATACCGGTTCCTACAGCGGCAGGCCATGCCACGATAATGCATGTACCGGCAATTTTAGGCGCTGTTTTGGAGGGACCAACAACGGGAGCCTTAACAGGCTTAATTTTTGGCCTTTACAGTCTTTTAAGGGCAAGCAGTCCGCTTTTTGCAGACCCTTTGATAGCCTTAGTGCCTAGAATCCTAATCGGCGTAGTGACATATCAGGTATATCGCCTTACCCATAGCGATGGATTGGCTGCAGCCTTCGGGAGCATGACCAACACCTTAGGCGTTATGGGCTTAGCTGTGCTAAGAGGCTATGTGCCTGCACCGGCAGCATGGATAGTGGTGCTGACTCATGGTATACCTGAGATGATCGTTGCCGTAGTTATTACTGTAATAATTTGTAAAGCTATGCGAAAAAGCAGAAGGTGAACTTATGATCCTTGCAATTGACGTAGGAAATACAAACCTGGTTTTTGGAATTTATCACAGCGGCAGTCTTTTGGTATCATACAGGATGGCTACACATCATGATTATACAGAAGATGAATACAGTCTTGTTTTTACTTCACTGCTGCATTTAAAAGATTTGGATCGCAACAGCATTGAGGGAGGAATCATTTCATCTGTTGTTCCGTCACTGACTGTTGTCTTGGAAAAAATGTGCAAAAAGTATTTTGAATTTGCACCCATAATAGTTGGCCCGGGAATTAGAAGCGGTATAAATATAAAATATGAAAACCCGAAAGAAGTAGGAGCCGACCGCATTGTCAATGCAGTAGCCGCTCTTTATAAATATGGCGGACCGGCTATAATTATAGATTTTGGCACTGCAACTACTTTTGATGCCTTGACAGCGGAAGGGGATTATCTTGGGGGCGCTATAGCTCCCGGAATAGGTATATCTTCTGAGGCGCTTTTTAAAAGCGCTGCGAAATTGTATAGGGTAGAAATAGCAAAACCCGAAAGAGTAATCGGAAAAAACACGGCATCCAGCATACAATCAGGAATATACAACGGATATGTGGGCCTAGTTGAAAATATTGTAGACAGGATGAAAGAAGAAATGGGCGGTGGTTCGATATGCACTATTGCCACAGGCGGCCTAGCCCCCTTGATATGCAGCAATGCAAGAAATATTGACAGAGTTGACATGATGCTTACCCTTGATGGATTAAACTTACTTTATGAAAAAAATACTGTTAAAAGTTAAGGGAAAACCCAGGTTTTCCCTTAACTTTTTGTAATTATAGGCTTTAGCACATCAAGCAAGCAAAACAATAAGCCATCCGTATAACGGGTGGTTATGATTAAAGGCAAGGTTAGATTTGGAGGTTTGAGATATTGCAGAAAGGTTATTTTGATGTACCGCTTTATTTAGCGCCTATGGCAGGCGTTACTGATTTGCCCTTTAGACTTATATGCAAAAAATTAGGTGCGGATGTTCTGATAACCGAGATGATTAGCACTCGGGGGATTGTTTATAATGATTTAAAAACAAAAAAACTATTTATAATAGACGAAGAAGAAAAGCCAATAGGGGTTCAGCTTTTTGGAAACAATCCGGAAGATTTTAAAATAGCAGTTAAAAAAATTGATCATATGTCTTTTGACTTTATAAATATAAATATGGGGTGTCCGACTCCAAAAATAGTTAAAAACGGTGATGGATGCGCCTTGATGAGAGATATTAAACTTGCGTCAAGCATAATAAAATCAACTGCCGAAGCCTCCACAAAACCTGTATCCGTTAAGATTAGAAAAGGATGGGACGAGGAGAGCGTAAATGCAGTTGAGTTTTCACAAATGGCGCAAGAAAGTGGTGCATCGATGATTATAGTTCATGGCAGAACAAGGGAAATGTTTTACTCAGGTAAGGCAGATTGGGATATAATAAAAAAAGTAAAGGACAAAGTGAGTATACCTGTCATAGGAAACGGAGATATATTTACTGCTGAAGATGCACTTTCCATGCTCTCTAAAACCGGTTGTGACGGAATAATGGTAGGGCGCGGCGCTTTAGGGAATCCATGGATTTTTAGAGATATCAAGCACTTTCTTGCAACAGGAGAAAAGCTTTCCCCTCCCACCTTAGACGAAAGGCTTCAGATAATGATGCTGCATTTAGACAAAGCCATATCATATCATGGCCTGAGACTTGGCATACTTGAAATGCGCAAACATCTGGCTTGGTATATAAAGGGTTTGCCTCATTCCGCTCCCATTAAAAATACTCTGCAAAAATGCAAAGATGTTACATCTATTAAAGAAATACTAAATAACTATTTTGCAAAATTAGCTCAACAAGGCTATCAATAAAGGTATTTGCTGGTAAATCAAGAGAAAGCCAAAATTATTTTCTCTTGATTTTTTTTGTGAGTTGATATAAAATGATGTGAGCACAAAAGTGTGCACAAGGAGGTGCCGCTGTGGATTTTATAAGGATTGGCGGTAAGCTTATTAGCATATCCCGAATAGAAAATACCATTCAAGAAATGCTGATTTTGCGACAGCAAGGAGTTTCTCAAGCGGATGTAGCTAAAAAGTTTAACACTGACAGGACCTTCTTATCTCGCTTGGAGAGCTTAGGAGAAATAAGAAAGGGGAAAACCATAGCAATAGTTGGATTTCCAATAAAAAACACAGAAGAACTTAAACAAATGGCAGCTCAGGAAGGCGTAGACTTTACATTGATTATGAATGATAAAGAACGCTGGGATTTTGTGTATGAAAAAAGCGGAATAGAGCTGCTAAATGAAGTTATGGGAATCATCTACCAGGTAAGACAATATGATGTAGTTATTTTATTCGGCTCAGATCAAAGGCTTCGACTTTTTAAAGCACTTTTAGACAAAGAAGTCATACCTGTAAATATCGGTAAATCACCTATAACAGAAGATGTTTATGTAGATCCTGAAAACCTAAAGGAAATTATAAAAACCATAAAGAAGGAAGATTAAAATGAAGCATGTTATGAGCGTGAGCATAGGTTCTTCCAAAAGAGATCATAAAGTGGAGACAGAAATTTTAGGAGAAAAATTCATAATAGAGCGTGTGGGAACTGACGGAAGCATAGAAAAAGCCATTGAAATCATAAAAGAAAACGATGGCAAAGTAAGCGCCTTCGGCATGGGTGGAATAGACCTTTATGTTTGCATCGGCAATAAGCGATTTACAATAAGAGACGCAGTGCCGATTGCTCAAGCGGCTAAAATATCTCCTATCGTGGACGGCTCGGGTTTAAAAAATACTCTTGAGCGCCGAGTAGTGAACTACCTTGCCGAAAACAAAATCGTGGATTTTGAAGGTAAGAAAGTACTCTTAGTCTGCGGCCTAGATAGGTTTGGCATGGCAGAGGCTTTAGATAAAACCGGGTGCAAACTGACATTTGGAGACCTTATTTTTACAGTAGGAGTGCCTATTCCGGTAAGATCCCTTAAAAGCTTGAATATTTTAGCGAGCATCTTAGCCCCTATTATATGCAAGCTTCCATTTAACATGCTGTATCCTACAGGAGAAAAACAAGAGAAAAAGGCCGGTTCCTCAAAATATGAGCGTTTTTATAATGAGGCAGATATTATTGCCGGTGACTTTCATTTTATAAAGCGCTATATGCCTGATAGGCTTGATGGCAAAATTATATTAACAAATACCGTAACATCGGACGATGTAAAGATGCTGACTCAAAGCGGTGTAAAAATGCTGATTACAACAACACCTGAACTAAATGGCAGATCTTTTGGGACAAATGTCATGGAAGCTGTTCTTGTGTCTCTTTCTGACAAACCTTATAAATCCTTAACTCCAGCAGACTATGAAGAACTTTTAGACAAAATCGGGCTTACCCCAAGAGTAGAGGTTTTAAACTAGAAAATAATTAAAGAGGTGCGATCATGGAAAAATTTGCCTTTATAATACATCCTATCGAAGTATCTGATGTATTTAGAAAATTGAAGTTCATGGAAAAACTGCCGCCAAACATGGTGGAGGCTATAATGAAATACGTGCCGCCTTTTACAATTTCTCACATTACGGGAGTAAAAAGCCCATACAATGAAGCCGAGGGCTGGTTTGTTACATGTCCACTGACAACACGACAAATGATTGAACTTCCGGAAGACTTTGTAATTAAAAAAATTATAAAGGCAGGGAAACTGGCGGAGAAACTAGGAGCTAAAATAGTCGGCCTTGGCGCCTTTACATCAGTAGTGGGAGATGCCGGAATTACTATTGCCAAAAACTTAAACATACCTGTTACCACGGGCAATAGCTATACCGTTGCTACTGCCATAGAAGGCACAAAAAAAGCTGCTGAAATTATGGGTAAAGACATAAAAGAAGCTCAGGTGTTGGTTATTGGAGCTGCCGGGTCTATCGGAAAGGTATGTGCTCAAATTCTTGCAAGAGACTGCAAACATCTGACGCTTGTTGGAAGGCATACAGAAAAACTTCAGGATGTAGCTGATAAAATACTAAAAGATACAGGGAATTCTGTGAAAATAACATCAGATACAAGAAGCGCCGTAAGAAATGCAGATGTTATTGTGACGGTTACCAGCAGTCTTGATACGATAATTGAAGCAGAGGATTTAAAGCCCGGTGCGGTAGTATGCGATGTATCCCGGCCAAGGGATGTTTCAAAGGAAGTTGCCGAAAAACGCGATGATGTCCTTATAATAGAGGGTGGCGTAGTAGAAGTTCCCGGCGACGTAAATTTCAATTTTAATTTTGGTTTTCCACCAAAAACTTCTTACGCCTGTATGGCTGAAACTATGATGCTGGCGTTAGAGGGCCGCTATGAGAGCTTTTCCTTGGGTAGAGATCTGACGGTAGAACAGGTAGAAGAGATAACAAGGATAGCCAACAAGCATGGATTTAAATTAGCCGGCTTTAGGAGTTTCGAACGGGAAGTAACGCAGGAGCAGATTGAAAACATTAAAAGGAACGCGAAGAAAAAACAAGAGCAGGCAAGCTGAAACCATAACCTCACCTGAAGTAACCGGGTGAGGTTATAATTTTAGTATATATCGGAACTTAATTTATTTTTGCTCTGTACTATGTTAAAATAACAATACAAGAGAATAAATTTTAGGGGGATAATGAATGGCAGAAAATAATAAGAGCAAAGATTTTATCATGGTTTTACTGGCGACAGTTGCCTTTGTTTCCACATATTACATAATGATGCCCGTTATCCCCGTATATATGCTAGAACTTGGCTTTGACAACTTGACGATAGGCACCACGATGGGTCTTTTTTCTATAAGTTCCATGCTTGCAAGACCCATTGGCGGCATTTGGATAAATACATACACAAGCAAAAAAGTTATGCTAATTTCTATAGCTTTATTTTTTCTTACACCACTGCTTTTAAAAACATTTCCTGCTTTAGCAGGTCTTTCGTTGACGCTTTTAATTTACGGATTTACAGTAGGCGCATTTTCTGTGGCATCAGCAAATTTTACGGCTGATATATCATCCTCTGAAAATCTCGTAAGATTTATGGGTTTTAATTCAGTAGCCGTAATGATTGCAAAAGGCTTGGCTCCTGCCGCCGGAGTAAAACTTATTAATAACTATAATTTTAATGTTGCAGTTTACTCGACAGTTGCTGCTGCGGTATTTGCCCTGATTTTATTGCTTTTCGTTTCCGATATAAAAGCAGATACAAAAAAAGAAGAAGATTCTAACTTCATAAGGGTGCTGCTTAACAAAAGCGTTTATCTGCCGACTATAGTGCTCTTTTGCGGTATGACCACATTTGGCGCAATTTCAGCAATGCTTCCTCTCTTTGCTGCTGCAAAAAATATTACGGGAACGGAATACTTTTTCGTAATAAATACTGCAGTAGTAGTTGCGACAAGGCTGCTGGTAGGAAGGTGGAGCAATAAGTATCTTGAACAGATTATAGCATTTGCTCTGCTTGACCTTACAGTATCACTTATTTTGATGAGTTTTGTAAATAGTTTTCAAGGATTAATCGTTGTTGCTATAATATACGGATTAGGTTTTGCACTGCTTTTCCCTTTTATGACATCGCTTTTAGTTCTTACAATTCGCGGTATATCAAGAAGCACGGCATTAGGCGCATTTACAGCGGCTTTTGATTTAGGAGTGGCCGCAGGTGTTACATTAGGCGGCTTTAGTGAATATATGGCATTTGAAAGATTGTATCTCTTTCTTGCGGCGATACCATTTATAGGCTATCTGATTTATCAATATATTTACAGACCTTATATAAGGCAGTTGGAATAATGATACTTATTTAAAATTTAAAGGAGGGTCTTGAAATGAGCGTTTTGTCAGGCTATTTAATGCCGCATCCCCCGATTATGGTAGAGGAAGTCGGTGGAAAAGAGGCCCAAAAAGTAATTTCTTCTATAAACGCTGCCAATACAGTAGGTAGGGAAATAGCAAAACTCTCTCCTGATACTATAGTTATAATATCCCCTCATGGTCCTATTTTTGCAGATGCCTTATGTATCTATGATTTTAATTTAAAAGGCAGTCTTGCATCCTTTGGCGCTCCTGAGGTAAAGATGAGTTTTGAACGCGACGCAGAGCTTGCAGATGAAGTGCGCGAAAGGGCGAACAGGCATGGCATTTCAACTGTTACAACCAGTGAAGTTGGGGTTTGGAAATACGGCTTCAAAGAGGAGCTGGATCATGGTGTAATTGTGCCTATGTATTTTATTGCCAAATATTCTTCGAATTTTAAATTAATGCCTTTATCTTTCGGTATGCTTCCATATGAGGACCTTTACGAATTTGGAAAACTGATACAAGAATCTGCAAAAGCGCTAAATAAAAAAATAGTAGTAATAGCAAGCGGAGATCTTTCTCACAGGCTTACAAAAGATGCACCTGCAGGTTATGACCCATACGGAAAAGTGTTTGAAGACCAATTGGTAGATGCATTGAGAAAATTTGATTTAAAAGCTCTTCGATCTATTGACCCGGTGGTTATCGAAAGAGCCGGAGAATGCGGCTTAAGATCAATTTGGATTATGGCAGGCACTCTTGACGGCTGCAAAGTGGAGCCTGAAGTGCTTTCACATGAAGGGCCTTTTGGCGTAGGTTACTGTATAGCAAGATTTAAGGTTGCCGAACAAAAAGAAGATTCAAGCGAAACGCCTGAAAAAGAAACAGAAGATCCTTATGTAAAACTTGCTCGCTACACCCTTGAAACCTATGTGAAAGAGGGCGTTATACCGCCGCTACCCGAAGATTTACCCGAAGAGATGCTCAAACAAAGGGCTGGGGTGTTTGTGTCGATAAAGAAGGGCGGACAACTTAGAGGGTGTATAGGAACATTTTTACCCACCCGCAAGAACATCGCAGAAGAGATTCAAAGAAATGCTATAAGTGCAGGGTGCGAGGATCCACGATTTTACCCGGTAGAAAAGGATGAACTTCCTGAACTTGAATATTCCGTAGATGTTCTTACAGAGCCTGTGCCGGTGTACAGTATTGACGAACTTGATCCTAAGAAGTACGGTATTTTAGTAAGAAAAGGCTATAAATCCGGTCTGCTGTTGCCTGATTTAGAAGGTGTGGATACAGTAGAGCAGCAGCTTAGAATAGCCCTTGCGAAAGCCGGGATAAGACTTGATGAGGACTATCAGATATATAAATTTGAAGTGGAAAGGCATGAAGAAAAATAATTTAGGGTTGATTTTTGAAATATACTTGTTATAATTATACAATATAATGCATAATTATAAGATACTTAATAAGCCTGAGGTGAAAGTTTTGAAAGAGGATTTATATAAGACAATAGTGGTTAAAGTCGGAACTACGACACTTGTAAATGAAAATGGTAAACTAAATATCGTAGGAATTGAAAAGCTGGTCAGGGTAATCTCTGCTATAAAAAACAGCGGTAAAAATGTTGTTCTCGTTACATCGGGAGCGGTAGGGGCGGGAGCTGGCAGGCTTGGCATAAAAGGCAAAGGCGATATTAGAATTAAGCAGGCTTTAGCAGCTGTGGGGCAGGGCGTTTTAATGCAATTTTATGAGAAACTTTTTTTGGAATATGGCGTGAATGTGGCACAAGTATTGCTCACAAGAGAAGATTTGGAGACTGATATAAGAAGGCAAAATGCCTTAAATACATTGACTACACTTTTTGAATTTGAAGTAGTGCCAATAGTAAATGAAAACGACACAGTGGCAGTAGAAGAAATTGTCTATGGAGATAATGATACTTTGGCGGCAGTTGTGGCAAAACTAATTGGGGCAGATTTGCTTGTTATTCTTTCAGACGTGGACGGTCTTTATACTATGCCTCCCCATGAGCCGGGAGCTGAAAAGATTCCTTATGTAAAGGAAATAACGCCGGAAATCGAGGCTCTGGCAGAAGGGTCCTATTCAAATCTTGGGACGGGTGGTATGCAAAGCAAAATTAAGGCTGCAAAAATTGCAACCGAAGCAGGAATAGCAATGGCAATTATCAGCGGCGAAAGTCCTACGGATATTTACAACATCTTAGATGGCAGTACTGCCTGCGGCACTTTCTTTGAACCCAAAAAAGCCGGGGAATGCGCTAAAGAAGCATAATTTAATGGGGTGATTTTATTGGACAGCGTTTTGGATATTGCAAAAAAGGCAAAGGAAGCATCATATAAAATTGCATTAAGTTCTACCACGGTTAAAAACGATGCGTTAACTTATATGGCACAAGCACTTGAAGATATGAAAGATGATATAATTTCGGCGAATCAAGAAGATGTATCAAATGCGCGCAAAAACGGACTTAAAGAGGCCCTTATCGAAAGACTTACATTGACCGAACAGCGAATTTCCGGGATGATAGAAGGCTTTTTGACTCTAGTGGATTTGCCTGACCCTGTAGGTGGTGGCACGATAATTAAAAGGCCTAATGGGCTTACATTGTTAAAAGAAAGGGTGCCATTAGGTGTAATTGGCATAATATATGAATCAAGGCCAAACGTTACCTCGGATGCGGCCGGGCTATGTATAAAATCCGGAAATGCCGTTATTCTTCGCGGCGGATCTGAAGCAATAAATTCAAACAAAGCTATCGTAAAGGCACTTTGCAGCGGACTCAAAAGATCTGGTCTTCCAGAAAGCTGTATACAATTGATAGAAGATACCGATCGGGAAAGGATTCAAGAACTTTTTAAGATGAGAGATTATGTGGATGTCATAATTCCCCGGGGAGGCGGAGCTCTTATTAAAAATGTTGTAGAAAATTCTAAGATACCGGTTATAGAAACCGGAGAAGGCAATTGCCATATTTATGTGGATGAATTTGCCGATTTGCCGATGGCAGAAAAGATATTGATAAACGCTAAAACCAGCAGACCTTCAGTATGCAATGCTGCGGAAAAATTGCTTGTCCATGAAAAAATTGCTAAAGATTTTTTGCCTGATGCCCTTTTGAAATTACAAAAACTAGGAGTTGAAATTCGCGGCTGTGAAAGGACTAGGAAGATTTATCCTAATGCTATCCCGATTAAAGATGAAGACTGGCCTATGGAGTATCTTGACTTTATAATAGGTGTAAAAGTTGTAGACAGCATAGATGAAGCCATTGAGCATATTAACCGTTTTGGAACACGGCATTCCGAAGCCATTGTTACCAAAGATTACGAAAGAGCGAATAAATTTCTTGCAGGTGTGGATGCAGCGTGCGTCTATGTTAATGCCTCTACCCGATTTACTGATGGCGGAGAGTTTGGAATGGGGGCAGAAATAGGAATAAGCACTCAGAAGCTTCATGCAAGAGGTCCTATGGGACTTGAAGAGCTGACGACAACAAAATATCTCATATTAGGTAATGGTCAGATTAGAGAGTAAATAATTTAACTAACCTAAATATAATAACCAATAAAGCATCTATCTTTTCGGCTGATGCTTTATTTTTTTACAGGTTTGCTTTATATGTTATAAGCTTGCAATAATATAAGATTTCCTAGTATAATTGAAAAAGGAAGTAACGGAGGGAGGGTAAAGACGGTTTTGACAAGCAAAGCCAGTCTTGATGCAAATGAAAGAAGCCATGTATTATCGAAAAAATGTCGATGGCAGCGTCGAGTGCGTCCTTTGCCCACATCACTGTATAATATCTGAGGGACACACAGGAATTTGCAGAGTAAGAAGAAATATAGGAGGCATACTGTATTCTGAAAACTATGCACAAGTTTCATCGTGGGGAATGGATCCTGTAGAGAAAAAGCCATTATATCATTTTTACCCTGGAAATGTGATATTTTCAGTAGGAAGCATAGGGTGCAACTTTAAATGTAAATTTTGCCAAAATTGGCAAATCGCTCAATCTACAGATGTTCCAACTCAAGAAGTAAATCCAGAAGATTTAGTTGCTATAGCTAAAGGACAGCGGAAAAATATAGGTATAGCCTATACCTATAACGAACCTACTATATGGTATGAATATGTGTTGGAATGCGCAAAACTTGCTCACGAGGAAGGCCTTAAAAATGTCTTGGTAACGAATGGCTTTATCGAAAAAGAACCGCTAAATCAAATCCTCCCATTTGTAGATGCCATGAACATAGACTTAAAAGCATTTCATGAAGATTTTTATAAGAAACTTTCATCAGGACGTCTTGCGCCTGTAATGGAAACAATAGAAATTTCTCAGAAAAAATGCCATGTTGAATTAACAACACTTATAATTCCCGGTATGAATGATAGCGCCGAAGAAATAGAAGCCCTTGCAAAGTGGGTTTCTTCTCTCAGAAAAGATATACCTATTCACTTTACTCGCTATTTTCCGTGCTACAAATTGGATATCCCGGCTACACCTTTTGAGACAATAAAGAAAGCTAGAGAAATAGCATTAAAATATTTGGATTATGTTTACACTGGCAATATGACAGATGAAACAGGCAGCAATACTTACTGCCCTTCATGCGGGAAAATGGTTATTCAAAGGACAGGCTACTTTGTGCAAATAGAAATGGAAGATAGCAAGTGTCCAAATTGCGGCAGAGATATTCTGGTAATAAGATAAAAATGTATGAAGCTTTAATAATGAAAAAAACGCGCCAGGAGAGGAGAAATTACTATAGACCAGAAACCGGCAAACAATATAATAGATTTATTTAGAATGCTCGACGGCAATGCTAGGACCTGTGTGATGTTCGAACCTATGTGGGGCATTCCTTATGTACTCTATAATTTTTATTTAAGCCTTTATATGAAAAGTCAGGGCATAACAGATAAACAAATAGGATTTCTGATATCTCTAGGGTTTATAACGGCAATAATATTTTCTCTTTTGGCAGGGCCCATAACCGATACATTGGGGAGGCGAAAAACTACATTTGTTTTTGACGTTATAGCATGGCCCCTTGCTGCGCTGATTTATGCTTTTGCAAGCAATTTTTGGATGTTTGCTCTGGGAATTATGATAAATAGTGCTCAGCGAGTTACAGCTGTCTCTTACAACTTAATGGTGATAGAAGACTCCAGTAATGAACAGCGCTTTGCTGCCTTTAATCTGATAAATATAATAAATATATCAGCAGGTATTTTAACACCGATTGCAGGAATTGCAGTAAAGATGTATGGTATAGTAAAGGCAGAAAGATTCTTTTTGATATTGGCAGTAGTTAGTATGACAGTAATGATGGCGCTTAGGTATTATTTTCATACCGAAACTTCCACAGGCAAGGTTATATTAGAAGAAAGATCTAAGCACAAAAAGAAAGCCGGCTACAATAAAAACATATACAAAGAAGTAATTGCTGAGCTTAAATACAAACCCTTAATCCTAATGATAATGAGTGTATTAATACTTTTTAATATGTATACCACAATCGGCACCCACCTTAGCCTTTATTTTGCTCCCTATATGTCAGAAGTTCTCAAAATAGAAAAATCTATGATATCACTGCTGGGAGTTGCAAATTCTGCTACTATGATTGCAACATTGGTTTTTATTAATCCGATTTTAAGCGGAAAAAACACTATAACCAATATGGTGACAGGATTGATTTTACAAGCATGTGGCCTCTTTATGCTAATTACAATTCCAACAAATAATCTTGTAATTACAATACTAGCTGTAATGGTCTTTGCCGCAGGCTTTGGTATATTCAGGCCATTTGCTGATGCTATGCTGGCAGAAGTTACGGAAGGCAATACCAGAGCTACAATTTATTCACTGCTGAATACCGGAATCTCCATTTTAAGTGCAACAATGGGACTTATTTCAGGTTACATCTATGATTTGAATCCACGGCTAATATACATAATTTCAATTTGCATTTTATTTATCTGTATGCTAGTTTTGCTTTCAATGAAAAAATCATTTAGCACCCAAAACAGTGATGGAGAGGCTTTGTAAAAACTCTTGTGCAAAATTAGAGCGTGTGCTATAATACTAAAGGTACTCTAAATTTGAGGCGAACCAACTTTATCTTATAAATTTATTCAAAGAGGTGAAAGGCATGAAGAAAGGCATACATCCTAAATATGTGAGAGCTACAGTCAAATGCGCCTGTGGAAATACATTTGAAACGGGATCGACAAAAGAGGAACTCCGCGTTGAAATATGCTCAAAGTGTCATCCTTTCTTTTCAGGCAAGCAGAAGCTGGTTGATACCGGAGGCCGTGTGGAAAGATTCAAGAAGAGGTACGGCTTACAAGAAGCAAAAGACGAGGAGTAGGTCAAGAAGGTTGGAGGTTGTCTCTAACCTTTTTTCTTAATCCCTTAAGCATTGCCAATAGGAGGAAAAAATGAAGGAAGTTAAACCTGCCATAGGGGGCCAAGCGGTAATTGAAGGCGTAATGATGCGCGGTCCCAAAAGCACAGCTATTGCTGTGAGAAAAGACAATGGTGAAATTGTCTTAAAAAAAGACGAAAACCACTCGATTTCTGAGCGCTATAAATTTCTTAAATTGCCTATATTAAGAGGAGTAGTTTCCCTAATTGAGATGATGATAATAGGAATTCAAACCCTGTCATATTCTGCTACAATGGCAGGCTACGAAGAGGAAGAAACCCTTACCACTAAGGACATAGCTATTGCGCTGGCCTCTGCGGTTCTATTTGCAGTTGTCCTGTTTGTAATTTTACCAACTGTTGCTGTCAAATTTATAAGCGCAAATATAAAGACACCGTTTTTGCTTAGCCTTGCTGAGGGATTTTTGCGAATAGCAATTTTTGTAGCGTATGTAGCAGTTATTTCTCTTATGAAAGATATTCGCAGAGTTTTTGAATACCACGGAGCAGAACACAAGGTCGTTCACTGTTATGAACATGGCGAAGATCTGACTCCGGAAAATGCTAAGAAATATTCTACTGTTCACCCCAGGTGCGGTACTAGTTTTATAATGATAGTAATGATAGTAAGCATACTTCTTTTTTCTATATTGGGATGGCCGGGGATAATAGCAAGAATTGTTTCGAGAATTTTGCTTCTGCCTGTAGTTGCAGGGATTTCATATGAACTTATTCAACTTGCAGGAAGAAGCAGCAGTCCGTTTTTAAAAATATTAAATACTCCGGGTATGTGGCTTCAGAAACTTACAACGAGAGAACCTGATGATTCTCAATTGGAAGTTGCGATAGCGGCGTTGAAGGCTGTAATAGATTAATTCTGTTCAAACCGCAGGAAGGTGATTTTATGATAGAAAAATTAGAAACAATTGAAAAGAAATATGATGAACTTACACAAAAAATATCTGATCCCCAGATAATAGCCCGTCAGGATGAATGGATAAAGCTTGCGAAGGAACACGCTTCATTAGAAGATACTGTAGCGTGTTTTAAAGAGTATAAAAAGGTTGCAAAAGAATTAGCAGAAAATTATGAACTTTTGAAGGAAAATAATGACCCTGAGATGGAACAGCTCATCAAAAGTGAAATAGAAATATTAGAAAAGAAAAAAGCTCAGCTGGAAGAAGAATTGCGAATAATGCTGCTTCCAAAAGATCCTAACGATGAAAGAAATGTCATAATGGAAATACGTGCAGGCACCGGAGGCGAAGAAGCGGCACTTTTTGCAGGTGATTTGTTTCGAATGTACAGCCGGTATGCCGAGAAAAAGGGATGGAAAGTCGAAATTATCGAATCAAATCCTACAGAGCTTGGAGGATTTAAAGAAATAATTTTTGAAATAAACGGTAAAGGTGCATACAGCCGATTAAAGTATGAATCAGGAGTTCATAGAGTGCAGAGAGTTCCAACAACAGAAGCAGGAGGCAGAATTCATACGTCGGCTGCGACTGTTGCAGTATTGCCTGAAGCTCAAGAAGTAGATGTAGAGATAAATCCGGATGATCTTCGCATAGATATATATAGAGCCTCCGGCCACGGCGGACAAGGCGTAAATACTACCGACTCGGCTGTAAGAATAACTCATATACCCACAGGCATAGTTGTTACCTGCCAGGATGAGCGCTCGCAGCTCAAGAATAAAGAAAAAGCAATGAAGGTACTCAGAGCTCGATTATTGGAAAAAATGCAAGAAGAACAGGATCGGGAAATAGCACAGAGCCGCAGGAGTCAAATCGGTTCAGGTGATCGCAGTGAGCGCATACGCACATATAATTTTCCCCAGGGAAGGGTAACGGATCATCGCATAAATCTCACAACACACCAACTTGCAAGCATATTAGAAGGCGAGCTTGACGAGATAATCGATGCCTTAATTGCTGAAGACCAAGCAAAAAAACTGGCCAGAGCCCAATAAAAAGAGGGAAGTTTTGTGAAAGTCAGAGAAGCTTTGACAGAAGGCACTAATATATTAGCCGCAAAGGAAATAGAAAATCCTGCTCTAGATTCGCAGATTATATTAGGATATGTGCTTAAAAAAGACAGGGTATATCTGCTTACACATGATGATATTATGCTCAGCAGCGAGCAAGCAGATGCATTTAATAAATTATTAAAACTGCGATGCCGCCACATTCCGATTGCATATATTGTGGGAGAAAAAGAATTCTACGGAATTAAATTGCATGTGAAACCCGGGGTTCTGATTCCGCGTCCCGAAACTGAATTTGCAGTTGAAGAAACTTTAAATGCTATTTTGGATATAAAAAAACCTAAAGTTGCCGATATATGCTGCGGCAGTGGTGCAATTTCGGTAGCTATTGCAGCAAACAACCAAAATGTAAGAATATATGCGTCGGACATATCGGATATTTCCTGCGAAATTACTAGAATCAATGTAAATTCCTATAATTTACAAGATCGGATATTTGTATTCAAAGGGGATTTGTTAGAGTCCTTCAAAGAAAATAACATAAGAGATTTCGATGTGATTGTTTCAAACCCCCCTTATATTCCTGAAAGTGAACTGGCAAATCTACCTCCGGATGTAAAAAACGAACCTGAATCAGCCCTAAACGGTGGCTTAGATGGCCTAATGTTCTATAGAAAAATAGCTTTCGAGGCTCCGAGATTTTTAAAGCCTCAAGGGAAAATTATTTTTGAAATTGGTTGGAATCAAGCAGAAGCAGTAAGAAAAATTTTACTGGCAAATGGCTTTACGGCAATTTCAGTTGTAAAAGATTACGCAGGTTTTGACAGAGTAATTTCAGGAAGCTTAAATTACTAAATCAAAGAAGGTTTTTAGTTGAATACACAGATTGTTTCTGTAGATAAAGATAAACCGGAAAAAGAAATAATCAAACAGGCGGCAAAGATAATTAAAGCCGGTGGTCTAGTGGCATTCCCAACTGAGACGGTTTACGGATTAGGCGGCAATGCACTGGATGCAGAAGTTGCAAAAAAGATATATGCAGCAAAAGGAAGGCCTCAAGACAATCCTTTAATTGTTCATATTTATTCTCTGATACAATTGGAAGAATTGGTAAAAGAAATACCAGCAAAAGCACATGCGCTAATGGAAAAGTTCTGGCCGGGGCCACTTACAATTATATTTTATAAAAAGGATATTGTACCTTACAGCACTACAGGCGGTTTGGATACCGTAGCAATTCGAATGCCTGCACATCCTGTAGCTTTAGAGCTTATTAAAGAATCCGGGGTCCCGATAGCGGCACCGAGTGCCAATATTTCCGGAAAACCAAGCCCCACATGTGCTCAGGATGTAGCAGAAGATCTTTCGGGAAAAATCGACATGATATTAGACGGCGGGCCGGCAGAAGTGGGAGTGGAGTCTACGGTACTGGACATTTCTGAAGAGATACCTATAATTTTAAGACCCGGCGGAGTTACAAAAGAAGAACTGGAAAAAGTCTTGGGAAAAGTAGAAGTGGACCCGGGCCTTGCGCCTGGCGAAAAGCCTCGATCACCCGGACAAAAATACCGACACTATGCCCCGAAAGCCCAAGTTACTGTTTTTGAAGGGACAGTAGAAAATCAGGTGAAAGCTATTTGCGCTTTAGCGGCAGAACTTGAAAGCCGTGGTCTCAAAGTTGGAATTATGGCAACAGCTCAGACAAGGCATTTTTATACAAAAGGATATGTTATTTCAGTAGGCGACAGGACGGCGCCTCTTACCATTTCGTCAAATCTTTTTTCTATTTTAAGAAAATTTGACAGACTTGGCGTAGATAAAATCCTTGCAGAAAGCATACCAAAAACAGGTATAGGTCTTGCGGTGATGAATAGATTATATAAGGCCGCCGGATATAATATTGTAGAAGTGTAGGAGGGTCTTTCTTGAAGAAAATAGTTTTTGTATGCACCGGAAATACCTGCCGCAGCAGCATGGCAGAAGCCCTGTTTAAGAAAATGTTAGATGACAAGGGTAGATCTAAGGAATTTAAAGTTTCATCCTGCGGCACCCATGCCATTTTCGGCCTGCCTGCTTCTGAAAATGCAATACAAGTTATGAAGGATGAAGGGATAGATTTAAGCGGCCATAGGTCGCGTCCCCTTACAGAAGATATCCTTGCAGCAGATCTTGTTTTAACAATGACCCTCTCTCAAAAAGAATATATACTCAGCATATTTCCCGAAATGCGCGGCAGGGTTTTTACCCTTGGCGAATATGCAGGTGACGGCAGAGAAATTCCGGATCCTATCGGCATGGATGCCAATTTTTATAGGATGGTTGCAAGGGAAATTAAAGCAAAATTACAAAAAATAATAACCAAGCTTTAGACAGTGGACAATAATCACAAATTAAGTATATAATTAACAAAAGTATTTTTTAATTAAAGGGGTGGTAATAAATTGACTATAGCTATAGCCAGTGATCATGGCGGTTACAAGCTAAAGAACGAAATTATAAGCTACTTTGATAAAAATAAGATTTCTTACAAAGATTTGGGGTGCTTTTCTGAAGAGCCGGTAGACTATCCGGACATAGCCATCAAATGTGCTGAGGCTGTTGCTCGGGGAGAATTTGAAAAAGGCATTATAATCTGCGGTACCGGCATAGGTGTATCAATTACTGCAAATAAAGTTAAAGGAATTCGTGCGGCACTGTGCCACGATACTTTTTCTGCTAGGATGTCAAGAGAGCATAATAATGCTAACGTTCTAACAATGGGCGGTAGGGTTATTGGGCCCGGCCTTGCGATAGATATTGTAAAAGAGTGGCTTGCAGCAGAGTTTGCAGGAGACCGGCATCAACGTAGGGTTGAAAAAATAATGGAATATGAAAATTCAAAATAAGTCTTTGAAGATAGGCCTTTAACTTTTCAAACAATACAAGAAGAGGTGTTCAAAGTGGATATACTTAAACTCGTAGATCCGGAAATAGCTGATGCCATTGAAAAAGAAACATATAGACAGCAGCATAAACTGGAAATGATTGCATCAGAAAATTTTACAAGCAAGGCAGTTATGGAAGCCCAAGGTTCTGTTCTGACTAATAAGTATGCAGAAGGCTACCCGGGAAAACGCTATTATGGCGGCTGTGAATATGTAGATATTGTAGAAAATATCGCGCGAGAGCGAGCGAAAAAGCTCTTTTCGGCAGAACATGCAAATGTTCAGCCTCATTCAGGCTCCCAAGCAAATATGGGCGTCTATTTTGCGTATCTTAATTATGGAGATAAAGTTCTTGGTATGAACTTAGCTCATGGCGGTCATCTTACTCATGGAAGTCCTGCAAGCATTTCGGGGAAATATTATAATTTTATACCTTATGGAGTTTCTAAAGAAACCGGATATATTGACTATGATAATATGGAAGCATTGGCCCATGAACACAAACCCAAGATGATAGTGGCAGGCGCCAGCGCATATCCAAGAATTATTGACTTTGAAAGAATTGTGCAGATTGCAAAAGATGTAGGGGCATATGTTATGGTGGATATGGCCCATATAGCAGGTCTTGTGGCAGCCGGTCTTCATCCGAACCCTGTTCCCATATGTGATTTTGTAACGACAACAACACATAAGACGCTTAGAGGTCCAAGAGGCGGCATTATATTTTGCAAACAAGAATATGCCAAAGCCATAGACAAAGCAATTTTTCCCGGAATTCAGGGCGGACCTTTAATGCATGTAATTGCAGCGAAAGCGGTTTGCCTAAAAGAAGCTTCAACTGACGAATTTGTAGAATACCAGAAACAAGTAGTAAAAAATGCTAAAACATTAGCCGGCGCCCTTTCGGATAAAGGCTATAATCTTGTTTCAGGCGGCACCGATAACCATCTGATATTGATAGATTTAAGAAATAAAAATCTTACCGGAAAAGAAGCAGAGCACCTTTTAGAAGAAGTAGGCATTACCGTAAATAAAAATGCCGTTCCCTTTGACACCGAAAGTCCTAATGTCACAAGTGGTATAAGGGTCGGAACACCTGCCCTTACCTCTAGAGGTATGAAGGAAGCGGAAATGGAAAAAATTGCCGAATTAATGGACGAAGCCTTAACTAAAGGACAGGATGAACTTGTCAAAATAAAAATATCAAAAGCAGTGGCTGCTCTTTGCGAACAATTTCCGCTTTATGCGAAATAAAAACTAGGAGGTTGCCTTAATGGAAAATGTTTTTGTATTAGATCATCCCCTAATTCAACATAAACTGGCTTTAATTAGGGATGAAAACACCGGCGCCAAGGAATTTCGCGAGCTGGTAGAAGAAGTGGCTGTTCTCATGGCTTATGAGGCAACCAGAAATATGCCGTTAGAGGAATCTGAGGTAAAAACCCCTATAGGACCTGCAAAGGTTAGAATGCTTTCGGGTAAAAAATTGGGTATTGTTCCTATCCTTCGAGCAGGCCTTGGCATGGTAGATGGCTTGCTTAAATTAATCCCTACAGCGAAAGTTGGCCATATTGGTCTATATAGAGATCCCGAAACACTCCTTCCGGTCGAATATTACTGCAAACTTCCCTCTGACGTAAGCGAAAGAGAACTTATAATACTAGATCCAATGCTGGCTACAGGAGGATCTGCCGCCAAAGCGGTAGAAATTCTCAAAGAAAAGGGAGCAACCAATATAAAACTCATGTGCTTGATTGCAGCTCCCGAAGGAATACATGGGGTTCATAAAGATCACCCAGATGTTCAGATATATACTGCTGCCATTGATGAAAAACTAAATTCCCATGGCTATATCGTGCCGGGTCTTGGCGATGCCGGCGACAGGCTGTTTGGAACGAAATAAAGATAAATCTCGAGGCTGTCCTATTTAGGACAGCCTTTTTAAACTTTATACACCAGATATGTGCATTTTATAAATAAAAATTTTTTCCAGAATTAAATATTATGAAAGAAACTATTTACAAAATGATTTTTCTATGATATATTTTATTTAAACAATTTAAAAAACGGGCGGGAGATAAAAGTGATACTTGAAAAATTTAAAGGTGTTTTCCCTGCTTTATATGCTTGTTATGATGATACAGGGGAAATATCAAGAGAAAGAACAATGAGTTTATGCAATTACCTTTATGAAAAAGGTGTAAAAGGCCTTTACGTAGGCGGAAGTTCAGGAGAGTGTATATATCAAAACCTAGAAGAAAGAAAAGCTACGTTAAAGTATGCATCCGAAGCAGTAAAAGGCAAGCTTACACTTATTGCACATGTAGGCGCGCCTTCTACAAGAGAAAGCAAGATACTTGCAAGATATGCTGCAGAATTAGGATACGATGGATTATCGGCAATTCCGCCAATATATTTTAAGTTGCCTGAAAGTTCTATATACAACTACTGGACGGAAATAATAGATTCGACAGACCTGCCATTTTTTATCTACAATATACCACAGACTACAGGATACAGTCTTTCATTAGATTTGTTCAAAAAGATGCTTGCGAATAAAAAGGTTAAAGGAGTAAAAAATTCTTCTATGCCGGTGCTTGACATTGAAAGATTCAAAAGAGCCGGAGGCGATGACATCATAGTATTTAACGGTCCTGACGAGCAGTATGTAGCAGGAAGATTAATGGGTGCTGATGGGGGAATAGGGGGCACCTATGGGGTAATGCCGGAACTATTCCTTAAAGCAGAAGAGTTTGTGACATCCGGCGGTTTTAAAAATGCCAGGGCAATCCAAGGCGATATTAATGACATTATCATAGCATTAACCTCACTTAACGGGTCAATGTATTCTGTGATAAAAGAAATTTTAAAGCTAAAAGGGATGAACCTCGGCAGTGTCAGAGCGCCGCTTGAAGGTGTATCAGGAGAAGATTTAAATAAAGTAAAAGATATAAAGGAACTTATTGATTCCACAATTTTGAAATGGAAGAAAGTAAAATGAAAAGGATAGTATGCTTTGGAGATTCAAATACTTGGGGCTATAATGCCGTTACCATGGAAAGATTTTCGGAGGACATCAGGTGGCCGTGCCTTCTAGGGAAACTTCTTGGAGATGAATTTCAGGTAATCGAGGAGGGGCTTTGCGGTAGAACAAGTGTGGCCGATGACCCCTTATTTGAAGGTTTAAATGGCTATACATATATTTATCCTTGCTTGATGAGCCATGCACCGTTGGAACTTGTAATAATTATGCTCGGTACTAATGATAGCAAAGAAAGGTTTAATTTGACATCTTATAATATAGCACAGGGTATAACAAGACTGGCTCTTAAAGCTAGTAGCGTTCCGGCAGGCAAGGGTGGCGGTTTTCCAAAGGTTTTGGTAGTTGCGCCACCTCCAATAGGCAGCGAATATTTTAACACGGAAATAGGAAAATCCATGGGGGCAAACTGCGATATTAAATCTTATGAACTTTCGCACCACCTGGAAGAACTTTTACAGCCTGAGGAGATAGAGTTTTTAGACACAAAAGGGATAGTTTCCATGAACAAAGTGGACTATATGCACCTTGATGAAAAAGGCCATAAAGTATTAGCAAATATAGTTTGTAAAAAGGTCTTAGAAATGTTATAGGATTTTTGACAGGAGGTGGAGGAAAGCCTGCGAAAAAAGTGAAATATTGTTATAAATAAAAAACCGTCACCCTGTTTATACTCAATATGTCATCCTGAGCGATGCGATAGCGAAGGATTTGTTAAAGGAACTATATTATTAATTTCAGGAGGGATTGTGTTTATGTTAAGGAAACGTTTAGTGGCTCTATTGATGGTATCAATACTTATGCTTACATTGGTTGCGGGCTGCGGTCAGAAAACCGAAAACAAGCCTGAGGCTGAAGGGGCGAAAGGCACAGGTAAAGAAAAAGTTGAGATATCACTTTGGCTTACACCTCAATGGAAAGGCGTTTTTGATGCTAGCGAAGAAGGTGCTGACTATGACAGCTTCTTCAAGTATGCTGCAAAGAGATTTTCCGAGGAATATGAAGATTATGATGTAACAGTAGATGTACAGGTGATTGCAGGAGACCAGCGTGATGAACTGTTAAATGTTAACTTAAATGGCGGAACACCACCGGATATTTTCTACGAAAGTGTATTTGCAATGGGAGATTATGCACATAGGGGTGCATTGGTTCCCTTAAACGATATTGTAGATGATACTGCCAAAAAAGACATAGCCCAAAATTTCTGGGATGTTGTAACATTTGGTGACGATATTTATTTCTATCCATTCTCCCACATGCCGGGCACATTAGTTTATAATGCCGATATGTTTAGAGCCGCAGGATTGGATGAGTATATAGGCGGGGAAAATGAAATTAAAACGTGGTCATTGGAAGAATTTGAAAAGATTTTAAACACATTGAAGACAAACCTTCCAAAGGATAAATATCCAAACGCTTATCCGATGGCTCTATTTGCCTTAAATAATCAAGGAGACACTTGGAATCTTGCTTACCTGAGGATGTTTGGAAATAAGTTCTTTGATGAAAACGGAAACATAATATTAAATGATGAAAAAGGAGTTAAAGCTGCACAGTGGCTTAAAAAAATTTATGATGCAGGCTTGACAAATCCGGGAGCAGAATCAGTTTCTTCAAATGATTGCAATGCCATGTTCCAAAATCAGCAGCTTGCAATCAGTTTTACAAATTCAGTTTTGTTCAATAATCTAAAAGCTGATATGGAAAGCGGCAAGGTAGCTAAATTCGATGCAAGGCTTGCTAATATTCCTTCAGAGAGCGGAGAGCCGCTGACCTTTACCTATGTAACAGGCAGCTGCGTATTTAATACCAATGATGAAACTAGAGTAAAAGTAAGCAAAGATTTCGTAAAGTTCTTCTCAACAGATCCGGAACTTGTAAAAGCCTCGAAAAATGGTGTTCCGGTAAGAACATCTGTAGTTGAAGAATTTAAATCCGAAAAACCGCTATTTGAAGCATATGATAAAAATTCTAAGTATCTGTTTAACTTTACGGGAAATGTGCCTGGTTATAGTGAGTTAAGACAGGTGTTGTATCCTGAACTGCAGGCATTATATACCGGTGAAAAGACACCGGAACAAGTCGTCAAAGATTACCAAACAAAGGGCAATGAAGTGATACAAAACGCAAAAAAGAATTCTGTAATTTATAATAAGTAGCATCTTTGTTAAAAAAGAAGGTTTGTCTTAAGCCCAAAAAGGGCTTAAGACAAACCATAGAGAGGTAAAAGTATTGATGAAAATCAATGAAAAATCTTTAAAACAAAACCTTACAGGATATTTGTTCATAATGCCGCAGCTTTTGCTTTTCTTAATATTTATGGTGTATCCTATATTCGAAGGAATAAGGCTAAGCTTGTATAAAATCGATTATAAAACGGAAACCTTCGTTGGATTACAAAATTATATTACACTGTTTAAAGATCCCGTATTTACTCAAGCGACAATAAATACTATTATTTTTGTTGTATGCATAGTTGCTCTGACGGTGGTTTTTGCACTATTTGTAGCATCTGCTGTTTTTGATAAAGATGCCAGATATGTATCTTTTATACGAGGATCTTATTATATTCCGGTAATGGTTTCGATGGTAGTTATGAGCATGATCTGGAGCTTTCTGCTTAATCCGGCTAATGGACTTATACCTTATTTGGCAAGACAAGCAGGATTGCCGGTGGTAAATTTTTTAGGCAACAGGGCTTTGGTGAAACCGGTAATAATATTTATAACTTTTACAACTAACGTGGGACAGGCAATAATTTTATATATAGCCGCCATGATTGGTGTGCCCAAAGAAATTTTTGAAGCTGCGGAAGTGGATGGAGCAAATAGACTTGAAGTCATATTCAAAATACTTATTCCATTGGTAAGACCTACCACTATCTATATAACAATAATCAATATTATTGCGGTTTTGAAGATATTTGTAGTTATCCAACTGCTAACCGGCGGCGGACCTAACAATGCTTCTACGACTTTGATGTACTACCTATACAATAATGCCTTTAAATACAACCGCCTGGGAATTGCTTCGGCTGTGGGCGTAATCATGTTTATAATCACACTAATTCTGTCGGTGCCGCAATTAAAAGCCATGCTTAGGGGGCAGGAGCAATGAAGAAGAAAATTAAAAGAGAGCCTGTCGATATAGCAGCTAACATAATAGTTACCTTTTTTGCCATACTAAATCTATTTCCTCTCTACTGGCTTTTTACAAGTTCACTAAAGAATAGTGCAGATGTTGTAAAAATGCCGCCTGACTGGATTCCGAAGTCGCCTACTTTTTCAAATTATATAGATGTATTTCAGAACCAGCCTGCTTTAAGATGGGCATTTAACAGCATAGTTGTTTCACTTGTTGCGACGATAGGAGTAATTATAGTAAGTTCCCTAGCTGCTTATGCATTTTCAAAACTTGAATTTAAAGGCAAAAATATAATCTTTCTAATGCTTATTTCCAGTTTGATGATACCTAAAGAAGTTATGATAGTTCCCCTCTACAGGATTATACAAAATTTTAATATGGCAAACAAACTCAGTGGAATGATATGGCCTAATGTAGCTACTGCTTTCGGTGTATTTATGTTAAAAGGGTTTTTTGATACTATTCATAATTCATTAAGAGAAGCAGCTATAATTGACGGTGCCAGTGAATTTCAGATTTTTTACAAGATAATGCTTCCGGTTGTAAAACCCGGCATTGGAGCACTGTTTATTCTAAACTTTGTTCAGGTATGGAATGATTATCTATGGCAGTTAGTAGTTGGTCAGGAAAAGAGTGCTAAGACTTTAATGGTTGGTATAGCCACACTAATGCAGGATCTAAATCCCAACTTTGCTTATAAGATGGCGGGAGCTACTGTAGCTGCAATTCCTATGCTGCTTATGTTTATCTTTTTTCAACAGTATTTTACAAGGGGCATTACAATCGGTTCAGTAAAAGAATAGTTTTAAATAATCTTAGCATATGGAGACATAAAGATGACAGATAAAAAGGACAAGATATTTAAGCAAATAAAAAACAAACTTATCGTATCTTGCCAGGCACTGCCCGATGAACCGCTTCACAGTTCCTTTATAATGGGTAAGATGGCTTATGCGGCATATTTAGGCGGAGCCGGTGGGATAAGAGCCAACAGCATTGAAGATATAAGGGAGATAAAAAAGAACGTAAAACTTCCAATAATTGGTATAATAAAAAAAGTTTATGAAGGCTCAGAGGTATTTATCACACCTACCGAAAATGAAGTCGAATTGCTGTACAATGAAGGCGTTGACATTATCGCAACAGACGCTACCAAGAGAATAAGGCCGGACGGCACTACAATCAGTGAAATGTTTCCGAGGCTTAGAGAAAAATATCCCGATCAAATATTTATGGCAGACTGTTCAACATACGAAGAGGCAAAAGAGGCTTATGAATTGGGATTTGACTGCCTTGGCACTACCTTATGCGGATATACAGAATATACAAGGGATAGAAAACTGCCGGATTTGGAACTGATAGGAAGGCTTACTAAAGATTTCGACATTCCTGTTATAGCCGAAGGGGGTATATGGGCTCCTGAAGATATAAAAAAAGTATTTAGCTTAGGCGTCCATGCAGCCGTCGTTGGCAGCGCAATAACAAGACCTATGGAAATAACCAAGAGGTTTGTAAATGCAATCGGTGAAGTAGTGGATTCTGGCACGTGTGTTAAATAGATGGATTTTATAAAGGATGATTATTAATGAAGATACTTGCTGCGGATATTGGAGGAACATCCATAAAGCTTGGTATATCTGATGAAAAAGGTAATCTGGACGTTTTCAAGGAATATCCATCTGAAGCTAAAAAAGGCGGAAAGTTTCTTGTAGAAAAGCTGATAAGCATAATAAGCGAATATAGGGAATTCGAAGCTATCGGTATCAGTACCGCGGGACAGGTGGATTGTGAAAAAGGCTCGATTATATATGCCAATGAAAATATACCAAATTATACAGGAACAAAGTTGAAGGATATTTTAGAAAGCAGGTTTTGCGTGCCGGTAAAAGTAGAAAATGATGTTAATGCAGCAGCACTTGGCGAGAAATATTTTGGAGCAGGCAGAGGGTTTAGTGATTTTCTTTGCCTAACATATGGCACGGGTATTGGTGGGGCAATTATCATCGACTCCAGGCTTTACAAAGGTCATAATGGGATTGCAGCTGAGTTTGGCCATATTATAACACATCCCCTGGGCAAAAAATGCAGCTGCGGCAGTTTAGGCTGTTATGAGGCTTACGCTTCTACCAAAGCTTTAGTAGAAAAGGCCGAAAAACTGCTTAAAACCCCCTTGGACGGAAAAAAGATTTTTGATAGAATGAAACAAGGCGATACCCAAATACAGGATATCGTAAATGAATGGGCCTTTGAGATAGCGCTAGGGCTTACTTCTTTAATCCACATATTTAATCCTGTAGCCGTTATCTTGGGCGGAGGGGTCATGGAGCAGGATGTTCTTGTAAATATGATTTATGATAAAGTAAATGGAATGATTATGGAAAGCTTTAGGGACGTTAAAATTATCAAAGCATCTCTCGGAAATAAAGCCGGAATCCTCGGAGCAGTATCCCTTCATTTAAAAGAGGCGGCAGAAAGAAGTGATGCATCATAAAATCAGATATATTTTCACAAATTCGGTCAAGATATAACTTATTTACTAATACTGAAAAGAAAATTGCCGATTATATCCTTGAACATGCAAATGACGTGATTTACATGTCAATTACCGACTTAGCCGATGCGTGCGGCGTGGCAGACTCGAGTATATTTAGATTCTGTAAGACTTTAGATTTTAAGGGCTATCAAGAGTTTAAAATAGCACTGGCTCACAGCATTTCACCTGATGACGAGGGAACTTTCCATCTGACAAGTCAAATCACCATGGAAGATACCATAAAAGAAATATCTTCAAAGCTGCTTGCAACAAATATCAGCGCCTTAAATGAAACCTATAATCTGGTAAAAGAGGAAGATGTCAAAAAAGCAGTTGACTTCCTTATAAATGCCAACAGGATTCACTTTTTTGGCGTTGGAGCATCCCTCATAACAGCTTTAGAAGCTAAAAACAAGTTTATGAGAATAACAAATAAAACCGAATGCTCTATAGATGCGCACTTGCAAATTATGTCAGCAGCTCTGATGGATGAAAATGATGCAGCGGTTTTAATTTCCTATTCAGGTTCGACTAAGGATACAATAGAGATTGCAAAGCTTGCAAAGGAAAGAGGCGCCAAAACTATTTGCATTACCAGATTTGCTAAATCACCTCTTACTGCGTATTCTGATGTTATTCTTCTGTGCGGTGTAAACGAAGGTCCCCTTCAAAGCGCCAGCTTGTCTGCAAAAATTTCACAGCTTTTCTTGCTGGATATCCTCTATGCCGAGTACTTTAAAAGAACTCGCAAAGAATCCATAGCAAATAAAGAAAACACATCTAAGGCAGTTGTCGAAAAGCTGCTTTAAAAATGAAATCGGTCCTGCAACTTTAAAAAAAGTAAGCAGGGCTTTTTTGTATTGCAAGATAGTGTAAAATATTTCTAGGGTTTTTGCAGGAAAAATTCATTCGAACGCAGAATAAAGGCCTTACCATCCTTGCATAATGTTTAATAGAAAATATAGTAATTCATGCTATAATGGTCATAGACAGGAGCAAGGGTGATGAATATGGCGGAAAAGAAAATTAATGCCGGAGGCGCAGGAAACGATGGACAAAATACAAAAGGACCTGCCGAGCCGAAAATATACAAATCCGGGTAGACGAAAGGTTTGACAAAAGACTTAAGGTTACTTGACACTATCTCTATTTCAAAATTAAATTGAATTTCCATGGTAACATATGGTAATATATTAACTATGGGCAGATATAAATAATTGATCATATAAGTTCTACACGGGGAGGGGACCGAAATGTTTTTTGAAAATACAAATAAAATTCTAGATGCCATCATCGAAGGAAAATCAGTTTCTACCAATGATCCTAGAGTTGCAAATGCCGCAGAAAAAATTAATAAGCTTAAGACCATTAAAGAAGACGCGAGAAATATGCTGCTTAAAACAATCTCGCTAAGTTCTTCGCTGGGAAGCATAGAAGTAAATATTAAGTTTCTTATGGATGAAATAGAGTCTATTATGAATGAACTTAACCTACAGTCAGAAAATAATGCGGCTTTTGTCCAAGAGACAACCGCATCAATGGAAGAAATAGATAATGCCGTTGATGATAACGTAAAGATGATGGATCAAATCTTAAATAATATTGCGCAAATTGTTGAAAATAATGACAAGAATATGGAAAGCGTAAACTTGATGGGGCAAGTATGCGAAAAAGTTACTGAAAGCAATAATGCAGTAAACGAGACGCTGACAAAGCTTTTAAATAATTTAAATGAAATAGGAAATATTATTGCTGTAATAGAGCAAATTGCAGATCAGACAAATTTACTTGCGCTAAACGCTCGGATAGAGGCGGCACGGGCAGGTGAAGCCGGCAGAGGATTTGCAGTTGTGTCGGAAGAAATAAGAAAACTTGCAGATAATACCAAACAAAGTCTTGATGAATTTAAAGGCTTTACTCAAGAAATTCAGAAAGACTCGGCAAGAAGCTTGGAAAGTATGAAAACGACAAATGAGGTAATGAGGCAGATTCCGATAGTTACAAAAACCATTAAAGATACAGTGGAGGGCAACTTCAGCGCAATAGACAATATAAAGAAAGAGATGGAGGGATTTGCAGCGTCCTTTGAACAAATTAGCGCCGCAGTAAATGAAATAACTACTGCTATGAATAGCCTATCACAAAAGACAGAAGAAATCACAAGCATAATATACAGGCTCGACGGCGATATTAAAAATCTGGATTCCATAAAGCACAGTATAAACGAAATTGATAATTCATTTATAGAACAAAATAAGAAATACTATCAAAGATTCATGGAAAGCGACAATGAAATTACAGCCCAGGAGCTTGTAGAAATTTTACAAAATGCCATCAAACAGCATGACTTATGGATGCAGACGTTGGAGGAAGCAATAAATTCCAATAAGTTAATGCCTCTTCAAACTGACGGCGATAAGTGCTCCTTTGGCCACTTCTACAATGCTATAGTAATAAATGATAATGACATAAAGGACTTATGGCGAAATGTTGACGAATATCATCACAAGTTACACCAAGCAGGGCAGAGCGCACTTATGGCAATAAAAAACAAAGAAATAGAAGCGGCAAAGAAATATTACCAAATTGCTAAGGAGAATTCTCAAAAAGTTCATCAGATGATAGATAAAATGATCAGCAATTTAAAAAATAAGACATCAGCTTAAATTCCTCGATTTTGGAAGGCGATTATTTATGCGAAAAGATTGGGATACATATTTTTTAGAAATAGCATTTAAAGTAAGAGAAAGGTCAACATGTCCCAGACTTCAAGTAGGTGCTGTTGTAGTAAAAGACAATAGAATCAAGGGAACCGGATACAATGGAAGCCCTTCCGGCCTTGTTCATTGTGATGATGCGGGCTGTATGATGAGAGGCAACCATTGTGTGCGCACTATCCATGCCGAAGTAAACGCTCTCCTAGAATGCTCTCCCGAGGAACGTAAGGATGCCACGCTTTACGTAACTGCACGCCCTTGTGCCGAATGTTCAAAACTAATTATAAACTCAGGCATAAAGCGAGTAGTATATGCTATGGAATATCCTCCGGATTATGATTGGTTCAAGGACGCTCCGTGGATAGAGTTGGTTTACATGCCTATTACTCAAGGCGAGTCTTAGCAAAACATCTGCCTTTTATCATTGACAAACAATTTTGTTTGAAATAAAATAAAAAGAAGAGTATGTAAATACAAAGGGAGCGATTTCATTGCCGCATTACATATACGGTTTTTTAATGTCAATGGTTTTGGCATATTTAACTACACCGTTTGTAATGAAACTTGCTTGGAAAATCGGAGCAATAGATGTCCCGAAAGATGCCCGGCGAGTTCATAAAAAACCGATGCCGAGGCTGGGCGGACTTGCGATTTATATTTCGTTTATGGTAACAGGCTTGCTTATATTGCCGCTGGAACTTCCTTATGTCCGTGGAATATTTTTGGGAGGAAGCATCATTGTAATACTTGGAATTTTAGATGATATTTACAATCTTCCAGCAAAAGTAAAGTTGCTGGGCCAACTTGCGGCAGCAGGAGTTTTGGTGCTTTTTGGCGTTAAAGTTGAGATACTGACAAATCCTCTAGGCGGTATGATCATCTTAGGGAAATTAGCAATACCAGCGACTCTGTTTTGGGTGGTAGGTATTACGAATACTTTAAACTTTATTGACGGATTGGACGGTCTTGCAGCAGGGATAGCAGCAATTGCAGCTTTTACGATGATGCTGGTAAATTTGAGCCTAGAACAAGCGAATGGCGCTTTGGTGATGGCCCTTCTTGCAGGTGCTGCGATTGGTTTTTTGCCGTATAATTTTAATCCTGCAAAGATTTTTATGGGAGATACCGGGTCGATGTTTTTAGGATTTATCCTGGCTGCCCAAGCTATGGAAGGCATGGTAAAAAGCGCTACTGTTATAGCTTTGATTGTGCCGATACTTGCGCTAGGACTGCCTATTTTTGATACTGTTTACGCAATTTTGCGCAGATTTGTCCATGGAAAGCCTATTATGCAAGCTGATAAGGGACACGTGCATCACAGACTTATAGCAATAGGCCTGTCTCAAAAACAAGCTGTGCTTTTCATGTATGTTATAAGTATATCTCTTGGAATATGCTCGGTAATCCTAGCTATGTTAGGCGTTAGGCAGGCACTGATAGCTTTTGCGCTACTCGCCTTTATGCTTTTGCTTTCTGCAAGACATATAAATACAACCTTGGAAGCTAAAAAAACAACTCATGGGATGTAAAGGAGAAAAAGCCATTGAACAAGATAAAGATTCTGATTATTTTTGGAACAAGACCTGAAGCCATAAAAATGGCACCATTGGTCCAGGAACTTAAAAAGAGAAACAATTTTTTTGACTGCACAATAGCAGTTACAGCTCAACACCGAGAGATGTTGGATCAGGTGCTGAGTCTTTTTAATATAAGAGCTGACCATGATTTGAATATAATGACGGACAAACAAACGCTGTTTGGCATTACAACTACTGCGCTTTTGGGTTTGGGACAGGTGCTTGATAAGGTGAAACCTGACATGGTAATAGTGCACGGCGATACTACTACCACTTTTGCAGGAGCACTGGCGGCTTTCTACTATAAGGTGAAAGTAGGACATGTGGAAGCAGGACTTCGCACTCATAATAAATGGCTTCCATTCCCTGAAGAAATGAACAGAAAGCTAACCGGTTCATTAGCCGACATACATTTTTCCCCGACTGAAACCGCAAAAAAGAATTTACTTAAAGAAGGAGTTAATCCGGAAAATATCATAGTTACAGGCAACACAGTAATAGATGCGCTGCAAACTACCGTTAAGAAGAATTTTGTTTTTTCAACAGCAGCCTTGAATGATATAGACTATACTAAAGAAAAGGTTGTTTTAGTTACAGCCCATCGCAGAGAAAATTTAGGAAAGCCTCTAGATGACATATGTCATGGGCTTAAAAAACTAGCAGATGATTTTGACGACATTAAAATAGTGTACCCTGTACATTTGAACCCTGCTGTGCAAAACACAGTTTTTGATGTTTTAGATAATCACGAACGTATACTGCTTCTAAATCCCTTAGATACTGATGAGATGCACAACTTAATGGCCAGGAGCTATATGGTAATTACTGACTCCGGGGGCTTACAAGAAGAGGCTCCATCTCTGGGCAAGCCGGTTCTTGTTTTAAGAAATGAAACCGAAAGGCCTGAAGCAGTAGATGCAGGGACCGTCAAAGTAATCGGAACAGAAATTAATACTATATACAAAGAAGCAGCGAGGCTCTTGACAGATAAAGACGAATACGGAAAAATGGCAAACTCAGTAAATCCATACGGAGATGGCTGTGCATCTAGAAGAATTGCGGATTTTTTACTCTATTATTTCGGAATTACTAAAAGCAAACCTGAAGAATTTAGATCTTGAATAATATGACTTATATAGTATAATGGTGTTTATTAGGGAACTTTTTAAAGTTCCATATTTTTTATAAGTTCTCTCTAATATTTAGAAACAGGGGAAAATGTTACCTGTCAATGTGATAAAATTCACATATAATATTTTACAAAATTAAGAGGCATGATGGATATTTGGAAAGATCAATAATAAATAAAAGTCTCGCTAAACACTGCTTATCTGGTTTGAATTTAACATGCTCATGTTGTATAATTTATACCATGAAAGATTTTAAAAAAGGCGTCAAATATCTAGCGATCGCAATGCAAATAGGGATAGATATTGCTCTACCTATAGCAAGCGGCATATACATCGGAGCTTATTTAGACCAAAGATTTTCTACTGGTAGCGCATTTTTAATTTGCGGTTTTCTTCTAGGTTTAGGTTCGAGCATAGCAGTAGTTTACAGACTAATATCTTACCAGCTTGACAAGAAAGATGACGATAAAAAATAGCTTTCACTTCCTAAATAAAGCAAGAGGTGAGGTGAATCGTCAAATATTCTAAAATTTGCTATATATAACTGTATTATGATAGTTATATATAGCAGTTGACTGAAATGCGGTGAACATCTTAACAAAGAACTTAAGATGTTGATAATGCCAGATATTACCAAATTTGCCGCAATAATCATTCTATACAAGGAGGTGGGTAACTATTGAAAGAAGTATTAGAGGATATAAAAGCTGCGGAAGAAAAGGCGAGACAGATGATAGAAGAAGCCGAAAAAGAAGCAAAGGCAATCCTTGCTAAAGCAACCGAAAAAGGTGAGTCAATGTTGGAAGATGCTAAGAAGCAAGGCGAAGAGCAGAGACAAAAACTTATGCAGGATGCAGAAACTGAGGCGTCAAAGGTTGTTGAAGACCTCAAAAGAGAACATGAGCAGCAAATCAAGCATTTAAAAGAGACTGCCGCTAAAAAGGCAGACAAAGCGGCAGATATGATCGTAGAGAGGATTGTGAAGTTCCATGGCAATAGTTAAAATGGAAAAAATGCATCTTTTGGCCCTGAAAAGCGAACAAAGCAAATTAATGCAGACTCTTCAAAAAACAGGCATTGTAGAAGTGATTGATATTACAGAAGATGGAAACGAAGAAAAACAGGGACATAAAGAAGATAGAATCCGAGACGAAATTGCAAAAGAATTAGCGGAATTGGAAGCTAAGCTTAGCGATTTAAAGTTTGGTATTGATTTTTTAAAGCCCTATTCAAAATCTCCGAATCCTCTTATATATGGCAAGCCTGATGTAAAAAAAGATGAGCTGTCAGAGATTCTATCAGCTGAATCTAAAATTAAAAAAAGTCTTCAAGTGGTCTTTGATTTAGACAAAAAAATCGTGCACCTAAAATCTGAAGAATCAAAGATATTAAACCAAATAGATTTTCTTATGCCCTGGCAAGGCCTTGATATTCCCTTAGAGCAATTGGGCTATACGGATAAAGCTGCTTTTATGGCAGGCGTTATTCCACGCAAATCAAAGGATAAGCTGGAAGAAAAAATAGAAGAAAACTCTTTGTTGGCAGATATAAAAGTTATCGGCGAAAGGCGAGATGACTTGTATGTGCTTATCATATATCATATAAGCGGCAAAGAAGAAATCCAAAACCTTTTCAAAGAGTTTTCGGTCACTATACAAGATTTTATGGGACTTCAAGGAGCTCCTTCTGAAATAATAGAACAGAGTAAAAAAAGACTGGATGAGATACAAAAAGAGCGCGAAGCCATTAAGACTCAGGCTCAAGGCATGACTCAAGAGCTATTTAATTTTGAAGTTCTATATGACTATTATATGATTGAAAAAGATAGAAAGACAAATACATTGAAGCTCTTTGACACCGATAAATCCTTTTATTTACAGGCTTGGATACCTAAGGAGCGCAAAACTTACATAACAGAGATTATATCTAAAATTACAGACATGGTTTATGTAGAATTTACAGAACCGGAAGAAAATGATGATATACCAGTTCTTCTTTCAAACTCAAAGCTGGTTGAACCATTTGAAGTAATTACCGAACTTTATAGCCTGCCGGATCCTCGCGGAATCGATCCGAACCCTTATATGGCTCCATTCTACTGGATATTTTTTGGGATGATGCTAAGCGATGCAGGATACGGCATTATATTAAGCTTACTTACGGCTGTAGCGTTATTAAAGTTTAAGCTCGAAGGCTCAGGTAAGAAGTTTATAAAGATGTTTTTCCTCTGCGGAATATCCACAACTATCTGGGGCGCGATTTTCGGCGGTTGGTTTGGGGATCTTATCAAGATAAAGCCATTGTGGATAAATCCTTTAGACAATCCTATGGCTGTTTTAATAGTTTCATTTGCATTAGGCGTAATTCAAATATATACAGGGATAATATTAGAGGGATATAAAAACATTAGAGATGGTCATGTATTAGATGCCATAATGGATCAGGGATTCTGGCTTTTGCTTCTTACCGGTATTTTAATGTTTGTATTCCAGCCGCTTGCGGGAATAGCAAAGTATTTAGCTATTATTGGGGTAGTTGGTCTTGTATTAACTCAAGGAAGAGCGCAAAAAAACGTTCTAATGAAATTTGCTTCCGGTGTTTTAAGTTTATATAATATAACAGGTTATTTAAGCGATTTACTATCTTACTCCAGACTATTGGCCTTAGGCCTTACTACTGGTGTTATAGCTAGTGTTATAAATACAATGGCAAAGACGATAAGTGGAAGCATTATAGGGTTCATAATTATGATTTTAGTATTATTAGGCGGACACGTATTTAATATAGTAATCAATGCATTAGGTGCATATGTTCACAGCAGCCGTTTGCAGTATATTGAATTCTTCAGTAAGTTTTATGAAAGTGGCGGACGGGCGTTTGACCCCTTAAGAATTAAAACAACTTATGTTAAGTTGGAAGATTTATAATACTAACTTATTAAATACTAATTTGTATTATGATTTATAATAAATTTTGAGGAGGAATTGTAAATGTCGTTAACTTTTGGACAAGTAATAGCACTTATAGGAGCAGCTTTGGCTGTAGCCCTGCCTGGAATTGGTTCTGCAAGAGGAGTGGGCCTTGTAGGTGAGAGTGCCTCAGGACTTATTACAGAAGACCCAAGTAAATTCGGGCAATCACTTATACTTCAAGCCCTTCCCGGAACACAGGGAATCTATGGCTTTCTTGCGGGATTCTTAACAATCCAAAAGATTGGTTTGCTATCCGGGACATTGTTAGATATTACACCATTTCAAGGATGGCTGATATTCGCATCCTGTATGCCGATTGCCATAGTTGGCCTCATGTCTGCCATATACCAGGGACGTGTAGCCGCAGCTGCAATCGGTATAATATCTAAACGACCTGAAGAAGTAGCCAAAGGAATAACTTTTGCCGCTATGGTTGAGACGTACGCCGTGCTTTCGCTACTTGCAACCATACTAATGCTCTTTGGCATTAGTATATAAGGGAGTGTCTTGCCGTGGAGGGTATTGCAAGAATAAAAGAGACTATATTAGAAGAAGCAAAACAAGAAAAAGAAAAAATTATTAATGAGGCGAAAACGCAAGCAAAAGAAATAGAGGCAAGGTATAAAAGCCAAGTCGATCAAATACTTGGCAGCATATTAGAAAAGGCAAAAAAAGCGGCAGAAGAGAAAAAACGCAGAATAATTTCCATGGCTGAACTAGAAAATAGAAAAGGCCTGCTTAAAGCAAAACAGGAAATTATTGATGAGGTTTTTGAAAAGGCGAAGAAAAAATTAAAAGCTCTGCCGGATGAACAGTATCGAAATCTTATAGCCGATATGCTTATAAAAAGCACAATTACAGGAAATGAAGAAGTTATAATATCCGAAAGTGACAGACAGAGGATAACACCGGAATTTATCAAAGAAATTAATGAAAAACTTAAAGATATGTGCAAGCAGGGAAATTTGAGAATTTCCAAAACTTCAGAAGATATGATAGGCGGTTTTATCTTAAAGTCTGAAGATGTAGAAATCAACAGCACATTTGATTCCCTTATAAAAATGGAAAGGGAAGAATTGGAAACAGAAATAGCCAAAATACTTTTCGAGGAGTGATTAAATGGCTAAAGATACAGATTTCTTATACGTTTCGGCTAGAATAAAGTTTTTAGAAACTAAGCTCCTCGGAAAAAGCGCCATCGACAGGCTTCTTGATGCTCCCGGTATAGATGATGCCCTAAAAGCGCTGAGTGATACAGAGTATGGCAGCGATATTGCTGAAATGGAAAATATATATGATTTTGAAAAGGTTTTAGAGCACAGTATGTTAAGGACCATTGATACGCTCAAAGAATCCTTCAAGAATCATGAGCTGATAAGATTTTTTAACCTTAAAAATGATTATCACAATCTTAAAGTGATTTTAAAGGGCAATATCCTGGGCACAGAAGTCAAGGAGTACTTTTCACATCTAGGTGAAGTTTCGCCTGAAGAAATGCAAAAATATGCCCAGGGCGAAAACAGCGCAGCTGTACCGGATAATTTCAAAGAGGCATATGACAAAGCCTTAGAAATTTACGATGCGACAAAAGACCCGCAAAAAATCGATCTGTTTTTAGACCAAGCCTTATTTAAAGAGATGGAAAAAATTACAGAGCAATCAAAAATTCCTTTTTTAAAAGTATACTTAGCCGCACTTTCCGATATTACAAATATAAAAACAATGTTGAGGCTTAAAAAAGCAGATTCAGACATACGAACGTTAGAAAGCGCGTTGGTCGTTGGCGGCAGTTTAAAGAGCGATTTTTTTAAGGAGATTTTTACAGGCAGCACTCAGAGCATAATAGAGGCCTTTAGTTCAACGCCTTATTATGAGATAGTTGAAGAAGGTCTTACGGCCTGGGAGTCTACAGGCAGTCCTCTAGTGCTTGAAAAAATGGCCGATAATTACTTAATGGCTCTTGCGAGAAAAGGCTTGTATACACCTTTTGGCCCGGAAACAGTAGTAGGATATATGGCAGCAAGAGACAATGAGCTAAAGCTTCTAAGAATTATCCTAGTTGGAAAGATTAATGGCATATCCTCGGATATGATAAGGGAGCGATTAAGAGATGTCTACATATAAAATGGCTGTGGTAGGAGATAAAGACACAGTTCTTGCTTTCAAATCTCTGGGTGTTGATATATTCCCCGTGCTGGACGGCAAAGAAGCAAGCTTTACAATGACGAGGCTTGCAAAAGATAATTATGCTGTAATTTTTGTAACAGAGCAAATAGCTAAAGAAATCCCGGAGAAAATAGATCAATTTAGAAATCAGATGCTCCCGGCAATTACCTTGATTCCAAGTAACCAAGGGAGTTTAGGGATAGGTATGGGAGAAGTCAAGAAATCCGTGGAAAAAGCCATTGGAGTAGATATCATTTTTGGAAAAGAGGGAGAGGAATGACAGGTGGCAAGATAGTTAAAGTTTCCGGTCCCCTCGTAGTGGCTACAGGGCTGCCTGAAGCCAAGATGTTCGACGTGGTCAAAGTTGGAGAGCAAGGCCTGGTTGGCGAGGTTATAGAGGTTCATGGAGAGAGAATTTCTATTCAAGTCTATGAAGAAACCTCCGGCTTGGGCCCCGGGGACCCGGTGGTTTCTACAGGGCTCCCCCTTAGCGTTGAATTGGGACCCGGACTACTGGAAGGAATATTCGACGGCATTCAGCGTCCACTTGATGTTATAGAATCATCAGTTGGAAGCTATATAACAAGAGGTATTGATATTCCCGCATTAGACAGAAAAAGGAAATGGGCATTTACGCCTATTGCAAAAAAAGGACAAAAGGTTATGGGAGGAGATTTCCTGGGAACAGTTCAAGAAACTGTTATCGTGGAACATAAAGTAATGGTGCCTCCCGGTATTGCCGGCGAAATTGTTGAAATATATGAAGGCGAATTTACAGTTACAGACGTGATTGCAAAAATAAAAACCGAAAAAGGCGATATAGTCGATGTTACTATGATGCAAAAATGGCCTGTTCGAATGATACGGCCATATAAAGAAAAACTTCCTCCAAAAGAGCCGATGGCTACAGGACAGCGAGTTATTGACACCTTTTTCCCTGTAGCAAAAGGTGGTTCTGCATGTATCCCGGGACCTTTCGGTAGCGGAAAGACCGTTGTGCAGCACCAGCTGGCAAAGTGGGCAGATGCTGAGATTGTCGTATATATTGGCTGCGGCGAGCGCGGCAACGAGATGACCGATGTGCTAATGGAATTCCCTGAACTGCGCGATCCTAAAACCGGTGAACCGCTAATGAAAAGGACCGTCCTTATAGCAAATACATCTAATATGCCTGTGGCAGCTCGAGAAGCATCCATATATACAGGCATAACAATAGCAGAATATTTTCGGGATATGGGCTACAGTGTAGCATTAATGGCCGACTCTACATCCCGCTGGGCAGAAGCCTTAAGAGAAATGTCGGGACGATTGGAAGAAATGCCTGGCGACGAAGGCTATCCTGCATATCTTGCAAGAAGAATAGCTGAGTTTTATGAAAGGGCAGGAAGGGTTATTACCCTTGGCAGTGATGAAAGGGAAGGGGCGCTAACTGCAGTTGGAGCAGTTTCACCTCCCGGCGGCGATCTTTCAGAACCGGTAACTCAGGCCACTCTTCGAGTTGTAAAAGTGTTCTGGGCACTAGATGCATCCCTTGCATATGCAAGACATTTCCCTGCCATAAATTGGCTTACAAGTTATTCCCTGTATTCCGATACAGTTGAAGAATATATGAATCAAAATGTAGCCAGTGATTGGAAGGAATTAAGGGCAGAAGCCATGAGACTTTTACAGGAAGAGGCAAACTTGCAGGAAATTGTAAGGTTGGTAGGTATCGATGCGCTTTCCATAAAAGACCGACTTATATTGGAAGTGGCCAGATCGATTAGAGAAGATTTTCTGCATCAGAATGCCTTTCATGAAATTGATACTTATACTTCTCTTGCTAAGCAGTATAAAATGCTAAAACTTATTTTGACATTTTATGAAGAATCGAAGAAAGCCCTGGATGCAGGAGTTGTATTTTCAGAAATAGAAAATCTGCCGGTGCGTGAAAGAATAGGTAGAATGAAATACGCAGATGAGAAAGACGAAAAAATATTCGATGAGATTGAAGCGGAGCTAAAAGCACAGCTTGCGGCCTTGATGGAAGGGGGAAAAGCTGAATGATTAAAGAATACAGGACAGCTAGAGAGATTGCAGGCCCCTTGATGATGGTTGAAAATGTGGAAGGCGTAAAATACAATGAGCTTGTTGAAATAGAAACAGCATCAGGCGAAATACGACGAGGCCAGGTACTCGAAATTGATGGAGATAAAGCACTGGTTCAGCTTTTCGAAGGCTCAACAGGACTGAATATAAATGACTGCAAAATTAGATTTTTAGGCAAAAGCATTCAGCTTGGCGTCTCAGCCGATATGCTAGGAAGAGTATTTGACGGATCGGGAAGGCCAAAAGATAACGGTCCGAAGATTATCGCGGAAAAACGGCTTGATATTGACGGCAGCCCTATAAATCCGGCTGCTAGAGACTACCCCTCAGAGTTCATCCAGACCGGTATCTCGGCAATTGACGGATTAAATACCCTTGTCAGAGGCCAGAAACTGCCGATATTTTCAGGTTCAGGTCTGCCCCATGCCCAGCTTGCAGCTCAGATAGCAAGACAGGCTAAGGTGCTTGGTGCAGAAAGCAAATTCGCTGTTGTATTTGCAGCAATGGGCATTACCTTTGAAGAAGCAAATTACTTCATATCTGACTTTAGAAAAACAGGCGCCATAGATAGATCTGTACTTTTTATAAATCTTGCAAACGATCCGGCAATCGAACGTATATCTACTCCTCGTATGGCGCTTACATGCGCAGAGTTTCTTGCCTTCGAAAAAGACATGCATGTTTTGGTTATACTAACCGATATGACTAATTATTGTGAGGCCCTTCGAGAGGTCTCTGCGGCACGAAAAGAGGTTCCCGGACGCAGAGGCTATCCCGGCTACTTATACACTGACCTTTCATCAATATATGAAAGAGCCGGACGATTAAAGGGAAAGAAAGGTTCAATTACCCAAATACCGATTTTAACAATGCCAGAAGATGACAAGACTCACCCTATACCTGACCTAACCGGTTATATAACCGAAGGCCAGATAATCTTGAGCCGAGAACTGTTTACAAAAGGAATAACCCCTCCGATTGATGTTTTGCCTTCCTTGTCAAGACTTAAAGATAAAGGAATCGGTAAAGGCAAAACCAGAGAAGACCACGCAGATACCATGAACCAGCTTTTTGCTGCATATGCTCGCGGTAAAGAAGCTAAGGAACTTGCGGTAATTTTGGGAGAAGCGGCTCTTAGTGATGCGGATAAACTTTTTGCAAAGTTTGCCGATGAGTTTGAAAAACGCTATGTTTCTCAGGGAGAAAATGAGGACAGAAGTATCGAAGAAACCCTCAATCTTGGATGGGAGCTGTTGACAATCCTGCCTAAAGCGGAACTAAAGAGGGTAAGAGATGAGTATATCGAAAAATATCTGCCTGACAAGGGAGAAGATCAACAATGAATACTCGAGTAAACCCAACTCGTATGGAACTTACTCGCCTAAAAAGGCAGATAGTTGTGGCAAGGCGCGGACATAAGCTCCTTAAAGACAAACAAGACGAGCTCATAAAGCGGTTTATTGATTTAATTAAAGAAAATAAGCGATTAAGAGAAGAAGTTGAGCATGATCTGGAAATAGCTTTAAAGAGTTTTATAATGGCGCGAAGCCAGATGCCTCAAGAAGTTTTGGAAGAAAGTCTTATGATTCCAACAGCGCGAGTAAGTATCGAAATAGGCAAACAGAACATCATGAGTGTAAACGTTCCAAAGATAAATATTCATCAAGAAGAAGGCGGAAATATTTATTCCTACGGCCTTGCGAACACGTCTGCAGAGCTAGACAGTGCCATAAGCATACTTGCCGGTATGCTTCCGAAGATGCTAAAGCTTTCAGAAATAGAAAAAACCTGCCAATTGATGGCTGACGAAATCGAAAAGACAAGGCGCAGAGTCAATGCTCTAGAATATGTTATGATACCTTCCATGGAAGAAACCATAAAATATATAACCATGAAACTTGATGAAAATGAACGCTCAACAATAACAAGACTCATGAAAATCAAAGAGATGGTTATGTAAATCAAAAACCCTTACCACTGCTTATGTGTGTAAGGGTTTTAACATATATTAAACCTGAAAAGAGGATTTCCAAAAAATAAAGAGAATTATCATATTACAGGATAATTGTATAGGATAATTCGGAAGTGAAGGGATTGACTTACTAAATGAAGTCTGTTGCAATTATTATTCCTGCATATAATGAAGCACCCAGAATAGGAGCGGTTCTTAACGTGGTATGCAGTTATCCGCGAGAGAAACGCATCGTTGTAGTTGATGACGGTTCGAAAGATGCAACTTATGAAGCTGCAAAAAATTACGATGTAGAAAAAATAATAAGACATGATAGAAACTTAGGGAAGGGCGCAGCTCTTCAAACCGGAATAGATTACATTAAAGATTCTCCTTTGTGGCTTTTTATTGATGCAGATTTGATAAACCTTGACCATCACCATTTAGATCAGCTGCTTTTTCCGCTTGAAGAAGATTCAAGAGTTGGTATGACAATCGGGATGCTTGTCAGTAAAAGCAAGAAAAACGTCAATCTTGCACAAAAGTATTTTTCAATTTTAAATGGCCAGCGAGGACTTGCCAATTTTTTTGTAAAAAGCCTGCCTTCCCTTGCCTGGGCAAGATTTGGAGTAGAAGTTTTTCTAAGCAATATAGCAAAGATGAATAATGTTTCGGTTGTAGAGCCTATATTAAATAATGTAACTCATTATACTAAGGAAGAAAAATACGGCTTTATTTATGGGTTTCCATACAGACTTAGAATGTATAAAGAATGCCTGTATGCCTACTTTAATTGGAAAAAATATATTTAAATCATTTTTATGCTCTTGTAACAGGAATGTATTTAATGTAAACTTAAAAGGGTGTAATTTAACCAACTTTGACAGTTAAATAAACTATCGGAGGGAAAACCATTGTCAAGTATTGTTGTTGAAGGGGGAAAACCTCTTAAAGGAACGGTAAGAATAAGTAGTGCGAAAAATGCGGTTTTACCTGTAATGGCAGCGGCTTTACTTACTGAGGCCGAATGTGCAATTGAAGACGCTCCCGAACTTGAGGATGTAAAAGTAATGCGAGAAGTATTAAGGGCTATGGGAGCCGATGTCTGCCGCCAGGGAGACTGTATAAAAATAAGTGCTAAAACAGTAAGCTCGTTTGAGGCTCCCTATGACTTGGTAAGAAAAATGAGGGCTTCTTTTCTGGTGATGGGGCCTACTCTTGCCAGAAAAGGAAGAGCGCGTATTTCTATGCCGGGAGGATGTGCAATAGGTTCTAGACCAATAGACCTGCATTTAAAAGGATTTGCCGCCTTAGGTGCTGATATTGAACTAGGACATGGATTTGTTGAGGCTAAATGCGATAAGCTTATAGGAGCTCCGATTTATCTAGACTTTCCCAGTGTAGGAGCTACAGAGAATATAATGATGGCAGCGTCTTTGGCCGAAGGCCAGACAACTATTGAAAATGCAGCTAAAGAACCTGAAATAATTGATTTGGCAAATTTTCTAAATAGTATGGGAGCAAAGATTCGCGGCGCAGGCACTGATATAATAAAAATCGAAGGCGTAAAAGAACTTGCAGGAATTTCATATACAGTGATTCCCGACAGAATTGAAACAGGCACCTTTCTTGTAGCAGGAGCGATAACGGGAGGCAATATACTTTTAGAAAACGTTGTTCCTGAGCACTTAAAACCTGTAATAGCAAAACTTATAGAATGCGGTGCAAAAGTTGCAGAAGAGCCTGAGGGTCTTAGAGTAATCGGTGATGGCAGGCCTCGCCCTTCGGATATCAAGACTCTGCCGTATCCCGGATTCCCAACAGACATGCAGGCTCAGATGATGGCTTATCTTAGCATTGCAGACGGAACAAGCATGGTTACCGAAACGGTTTTTGAAAATCGATTTATGCATGTAGAAGAGCTAAAACGCATGGGTGCAAAGATAAAAATCGAAGGAAGAAGTGCAATAATCGAGGGAGTTGAAAAGCTTTCAGGAGCGCCGGTTAAGGCTACTGATCTTAGAGCAGGGGCTGCTTTGATTTTAGCAGGCCTTGCCGCGGAAGGTTTGACACAGGTTATGAATACTCATCATATTTACCGCGGTTATGTAGATATTGTTGGAAAACTTAGAAGTTTAGGAGCTACCATAACAGAAAGCGAACAATAATATATGAAAGCAGGCGTAAATGTGGTAAAACCAAAGGCCCTGAAAAAGGGCGACACCATCGGGGTTGTGGCCCCAAGTGGTTTTTCCGAAGAAAGCAATTTAAATAAGGCAAAAGCTATTCTTGAAAATGAAGGCTATATAGTAAAATGTGGAAAATCATGCTATGAAAAATATGGCTATCTTGCAGGACATGATGAAATAAGAGCCGAAGACATAAATCTGATGTTTCAAAACCCTGAAATCGATGCGGTTTTTTGCATGAAAGGCGGCTATGGAGCGCCTAGAATATTAGACCGGATAGACTACGAAAGCATTTCAAAAAACCCAAAAATATTTATCGGATACAGTGATATTACAGCACTGCACATACCATTTGTACAAAAATCCGGCTTAGTTACATTTCACGGCCCCATGCTCACATCTGATTTTTTGTCAAAGGAATTTTTCGAGCAAGCATTTCGGGATATGCTGCGGGCGCTGACAACTCCAGAGCCTCTTGGGAAAATAAAAGCTCCGCCAATGTGTCCGAAAGAAGAGATGCTCGTTGCCGGATCAGCAGAAGGCACTACTATTGGCGGCAACTTGTCACTTATAGCAGCATCTCTAGGAACTCCTTATGAGATTGATACAAAACAAAAACTCCTACTGCTTGAAGACGTTGACGAGGAACCTTACAGCATAGACAGAATGCTTACTCAACTAAGACTTGCAGGTAAATTGGAAGAAGCTTCAGGAATTGTTCTAGGCCAGTTTACAAATTGTAATCCGAAAGAACCTGAAAACAGTCTGACCCTCGATGAGGTTTTCCTCGATATACTTGTCCCTTTAGGAAAACCGATAATAAAAAATGTTTGCTTTGGTCACGGACCTTATAAATATACCCTGCCGCTGGGTGTAAAAGCCAGGATAGACCAAGAAGAAACTGCTTTTATAGTGGAGGAAAGCGCACTTCACTTATAAATTTAAAATAAAAAAGGATTTTGGAAAAAAATGTAGAATTAAAATTTAAATGCGCTAAATTAAATAGGAGGTAAAGAATTTTTTATGGATATAGGTATTGATTTAGGAACTGCTTCAGTTCTCGTATATGTTAAAGGCAAGGGAATTGTCCTACAGGAACCTTCTGTAGTTGCTATGGATAAATCAACCGGCAAGATGCTGGCTGTTGGAGAAGCGGCTCGCAAGATGATTGGGCGCACCCCGGGAAATATAGTGGCTATCCGCCCGCTAAAGGAAGGGGTTATTGCCGATTATTCTACTACAGAAATAATGCTCAAATATTTCATGAGTAAAATAGGGGCAAGCAGGATTTTCAGACCTCGAATAATGATATGTGTGCCAACTGTGGTTACGACAGTTGAAAAAAGAGCTGTCATTGAAGCTGCCGCCGCGGCAGGGGCAAGGCAAACATATCTGATAGAGGAGCCGATAGCTGCTGCCATAGGTGCAGGCATAGATATTTCAAAACCTTTTGGAAGTATGGTAGTTGATATTGGCGGAGGAACCACTGATATAGCTGTCATGTCATTAGGTGGCATTGTCTGCGGTGAGTCTCTTAGAGTAGCAGGAGATAAGTTTGACGATTCAATTGTAAGATTTGTAAAAAAAGAATTTAACCTTATGATAGGCGAACGCACTGCTGAAGAAGTAAAGATAAATATAGCCAATGTTTTCCCTGAAAGCGAAGAAGATAGAGCTGTTTCTATGGAGGTAAGAGGACGCAGCTTAATAAGTGGTCTTCCGCAAAATATTACAATTAATGCGGGACAAACATGCGAAGCGCTCCAAGAGCCTGTAGAACAGATCGTAAATGCGATATATGGTGTTTTAGAAAAGACACCGCCTGAACTTGCGTCTGATATAAGCGAAAGAGGAATTGTAATGACAGGTGGCGGCTCACTGTTAAAAGGAATGGACAAGATAATTTCTACTCGCACAGGCATTCCCGTCATAATTGCAGAAAATGCCATTTCAGCTGTTGCTATAGGGGCAGGAAAAGCTCTTGAAAATCTCGATATGCTGGGACCACACGCGATTTACACAAAATAGCTTTAAATAATATAATTTGAAATGAGGGGAGGTGGTTTTTTGATACGAGGTCTTTATACAGGGGCTTCAGGAATGATTTCTGAAATGAATAAAACAGATGTTATATCAAACAATCTTGCCAATGCAAGCACTACAGGTTTTAAGAAAGACAGGGCGGTTTTTAAGGCGTTTCCAGAAATGGATATTCATCGGATAAACGATCCGATAAGATCCGGCATAAATAGGTTGGTTGACCCAAGACCTTTTATCGGTTCTATGGGCACAGGCGCTATAACAGACGAAGTAAGCACAGATTTTTCTCAAGGTCCCATAAAAACTACATCAAATCCGCTGGATATAGCATTAAGCGGTGAAGGGTTCTTTAGTGTCCAGACTCCTGAAGGTATAAGATATACCAGAGACGGCAGCTTTACTACAGATACGAACAATTTTCTTATAACAAAAGAAGGCTATTATGTTTTAGGCCAAAACGGGCTCATTGAGCTAAATGGCGAAAGCGATATTATCATAAACCGCCAGGGAGAAATATTTGCAGATGGTGAGATAGTAGACAGACTTCAAATAGTAGATTTTGAAGATAAGGGAAACCTTGAAAAACAGGGAGACAATTTGTATATGGCAAACGCTCAAGACATAGCATCTGTTGCTGAAGTAATTCAAGGAGCCCTGGAAAGCTCAAATGTTAATACTATTTCAGAGATGGTTGACTTAATTACTACTTCAAGGGCCTATGAAGCCAGTCAAAAGGTAATAACTACACATGATGAACTTTTAGGAAAGGCAGTAAATGATATAGCTGCAATATAATCTTTATCTTTTAGGGCCGGACTGAATATTCAGAGGCCCTCCACTGCCGACCGACTGAAGCAGTGAGATTTATTAAGGAGGGACAGCCTATGATGCGCGCACTTTGGAGCGCAAGTTCTGGAATGCAGGCACAACAGCTCAATATGGATGTTACATCAAATAATCTGGCTAATGTAAATACCGCCGGATTTAAAAAAAGCCGTGCCGAGTTTAAAGACTTAATGTATGAGACATTAAAACAGCCGGATGTATACCAGCAAGGTTTAGGGACGCCGGTGGGACTTCAGGTAGGCCTTGGAGTAAAACCGTCGGCGACGGGAAGGGACTTTAGTGAAGGCAATATTCAACCTACAGGCAATACCTTTGATGTGGCGATAGAAGGTCAAGGGTTTTTTATGGTGGAAAAGCCTGATGAGAAGTTGGCTTTTACTAGAGATGGCTCCTTTAAGCTTTCATTAGACGGCACTGATCGAAATCTGGTAACATCAGAAGGCTATTATGTTTTAGGCCCTGATGAGGACTACATAACAATTCCGGAAGAATACACTGACGTTACTATCTCGTCAGATGGTCTTATAACAGGCCAAAACGAAGATGGGACAATAGAAGAGCTGGGCCAGATAGGCATTGTAAAATTCTTAAACCCTGAAGGCCTTCTGGCTATTGGAGATAATCTTTATGAGGCAACAGCGGCTTCAGGTGATTATATACCTAAAGAAGATCCGACAGATGCAGGTTATGGTACCCTTGCTCAAGGCTTTTTAGAAATGTCGAATGTTCAAGTAGTAGAAGAAATGGTAAATCTCATCATTGCCCAGAGAGCCTATGAAGTAAATACAAAAGCTGTTCAAGCATCTGACGAGATGCTCAGCCAAGCAAATAATCTAAAGAGATAGAGGAGTAGTACAAAGTGGACATATTACCGATTAACACACTGAATCCTGAAGCTGAATCCTTTGTTTCAAACATTGATAAGTTAAAAGATAAAAAAAGTGATGATGAGGACCTTAAAGAAGTTTGCCAACAGTTTGAGTCTATATTTTTAAACTACCTGCTAAAATCAATGCGAGATACAGTGCCTGATGGGGGCATGTTCAAGAAGGGAATAGCTTTTGATATTGTCCAATCTATGCACGATAGCGCTTTAAGCGAAGAAATCGCTAAAAGCGGAGGAATAGGTCTTGCAGAACAATTATATGCTCAGCTTTCAAAATACGAATAATTGATATAACATTTTTAAACAAAAGGACGAACTTTAGGGTTCGTCCTTGATAGTATTGTGTAATTTGTTTGAAAGGATGATAGAGATGCTGGATATTGATGAAGTAAAAAAGATTATACCCCACAGATATCCATTCTTGCTGATAGACGGGATATTAGAGTTAGAAGCAGGAAAAAGAGCTGTGGGAATTAAAAATGTATCGGCAAATGAAGAATTTTTTCAAGGCCATTTTCCGCAAAAAGCTGTAATGCCGGGAGTTCTCATTGTGGAAGCCCTTGCTCAGGTAGGAGCATGTGCCATTTTAAGCCTTGAGGAAAACAAGGGGAAAGTAGCGCTTTTTGCAGGAATCGACAAAATGAGATTCAAACGCCAAGTAAAGCCTGGCGATCAGTTAAGATTAGAGGTGGAACTTACAAAAATAAAAGGTTCCGTTGGAAAAGGTTCAGCAAAAGCAACAGTAGATGGTGAAATAGCAGCTTGTGGAGAACTTATGTTTGCAATAAGCAAATAAAATCTTATAGGAGGCGAATAAATTGCAGTTTTACTTGATAAGCGGTTTAATTTTTGCGTTTCTTGTAGCAATTTTTGCTCTCTGGAATTCTGCCCAGGTAGTTATTCGGTTTCCGCTTCTTGGAGAATTTGCCACATCTCAGGCTTTGGTTATAATAGGTTCCGCAATGCTGGGAGCGCTTATTATAATGGTAGTAGGCCTTGTAAGAAGCTTTAAAATGGGTCAGAAGATAAAGAAACAGGATAGATTAATAAGGGATTACGAAGAAATTATAGACAACTTGAAGAGACAACTTGAAGAAAAACAATCTCAAAAAGATCAGGGCAATAAATAGATATAATCAGGTATTGGCTAGATTCGAAGGTGCTTAAAAATGAAAAAACTTCTAGTGTATATAAAGCCTTACTGGAAATTAGCGATTCTAGGACCGTTTGCGATGTTTGTTGAGGTTGCATGTGATTTAATGCAGCCAAACCTTATGTCTCAAATAGTGGACGAAGGCATAAAAACAGGAAATTTGGATTTTGTCATTAAAACCGGTTTACATATGGTGTTAATAGCGATTATTGGCATAGCCGGCGGCATAGGTTGTTCTTTTTTTGCAGGCATAGTATCTCAAAGCTTTGGAGCGGATTTGAGAGAAGATCTATATCGAAGAGTGGAGAATTTTTCGTTTAAAAATATTGACGAATTTACTACAGGTTCACTTATAACCAGACTTACAAACGATGTGGTTCAGCTTCAGACTGCAGTTCTTGTAATGATGCGAATGATGGTGAGAACTCCACTGCTGCTGGTAGGCAGTTTTATTATGGCAGTTAGAATAAATGCAAGACTTGCTCTAATACTTATAGTTTGCCTGCCGATATTGCTGATTCTAGGGTACCTGCTGATAAAAAAAGCTATGCCGTTTTTTACTAAAGTACAGCAAGCCCTTGACAAGGTAAATACGATTTTGCAGGAAAATCTAGCCGGAATCAGAGTTGTCAAAGCCTTTGTAAGGGGAGAATATGAAAAGCAAAAATTTAATAAAGCAAATGATAATTTGACAAGACTAAATATAATGGCATCTAGGATGGTTGGCCTTACAATGCCGCTGATGTTTCTCGTGATGAATATGTGTATTGCGGCTGCTTTGTGGTTTGGCGGAATGAATGTAAATATTGGAACAATGCAGACAGGGGAAGTTATAGCTTTTATAAACTACCTGACACAAATACTTTTTTCGCTGCTTAGAGTGGGCTTTATGCTGATTTTCTTCTCAAGAGCGAAAGTATCGGCAGACCGTGTCATAGAAATACTTTCTACAACTCCAGAAATTGTAAGCGGTTCCTGCGATTCCCCTGTAGAAAAAGGAAAAGTTGAATTTAAAGATGTTTATTTTTCATACAGCGAAAAACAAGAGCCGGTTCTTAAAGATATAAATTTTACAGCTCTTCCCGGCCAAACGATTGCAATAATTGGCACTACCGGCTCAGGCAAAACAACTCTTGTAAATCTTATTCCACGCTTTTACGATGTTACAAGCGGCAGCGTATTGGTAGATGATATAGATGTTAGAGAGAGAAATCTTAAAGTATTGCGCAGCGCTATAGGCATCGTTCCTCAAAACCCCCTGCTTTTTTCAGGAACAATAATAGAGAATATTAAATGGGGAAAAGAAGATGCTACGGAAGAAGAAGTAATAGCGGCAGCAAAAGCTGCCCAGGCCCATGATTTTATAATGAGTTTTCCCGAAAATTACAATACCGTTTTAGGACAAAGAGGAGTAAATCTGTCCGGTGGCCAAAAACAGCGTCTTACAATTGCTCGAGCCCTGCTTAGAAAACCTGCCATCCTTATACTGGACGACAGCACAAGCGCCGTCGATGTTACAACAGAGACTCGAATACAAAAAGCTTTAAAAGAATGGATGAAAGACAAAACATGTTTTATCATAACCTCCAGGATAAGTTCGGCCATATCAGCTGATGACATATTAGTCATGGAAGAGGGCCAGATTATTGGAAGAGGGACGCATTCTGAGTTAATAGAGTCATGCGCCATTTATCAAGAAATTTATCATTCTCAAATGGACAAGCTTATAGAGGGTACAGCCGAGGGGGCGATATAAATGGTGCGACAAGGCGGTTTCGGCAGCCCCGGACGCCGCCATCGGCGGTACACGTCAACTGGCGATTCTACAATTAAAGATTCTAGAAAAACATTACAAAGGCTATGGTCCTACCTTGGCCGCCAAAAACTAGGGCTAATTACAGTTTTTTTGATGGTGCTTGCAAGCTCGGCGTTAAACCTTGCATCGCCGTATCTTTTAGGTCGAGGCATTGATGCAATGAACTTAGGAAAAGAAAAAGTGGATTTTGCAAGTCTTAAAGTCACAGTGTTTTTGCTAATTGGTGCATATTTATTAGGGACCCTGACAACTGCCGTGCAAACATATATAATGGCGTCAGTTGCCCAAAACACTGTAAGGGATTTAAGAAGAGATCTATTTGCTAAAATACAGACACTTCCTATACGCTTTTTTGACACCAGATCCCGCGGCGAAATAATGAGCAGGTCTACTAATGATATAGATAATATAAACCAAATTTTAAACCAAAGCATTATTCAGATATTCTCAAGCATACTTATGGTTGCAGGCTCTCTTTTTATGATGTTTTGGATAAGCCCGCTTCTTACATTTCTAAATTTGATAATTGCACCTGTTGGATTTTTACTAACAAGAAAAATAGCCGCTTTTACCCATCAACAATTTGAATTGCAGCAGGAAGCCTTAGGTGACTTAAATGGTTACATCGAAGAGACAGTAACCGGCCAAAAGGTTATAAAGGCCTTTGGCCGTGAACAAAATGTGATTGAAAGCTTTAGAGAAATTAATAAACGCTACAGATCAGCCGCTGTACGAGCCCAAATTTTGTCAGGAATAGTTCCGCCTTTAATGAATACCATGGGAAACTTAAGTTTTGCAACAGTGGCAGGCGTCGGCGGCTGGCTGGCTTTAAGGGGTATAGTAAGTGTTGGGAATATCGCAAGTCTTTTAAACTACTCAAAACAGCTTAATCGCCCCCTAAACGAGATAGCAGATCAATTTAATATGATACAATCTGCTGTGGCCGGCGCAGAACGAGTTTTTGAAATAATGGATGAATCATCAGAGACAGACGATCCCCTAGAAATATACGCCCCTGAAAACTGGGAAGGAAATGTAGTTTTCGATGATATAACATTTGGATATGAAAAAGATAAACCTGTCCTAAAAAATATAACAATACAAGCTCTGCCGGGACAAACTGTTGCACTTGTTGGCCCTACCGGAGCAGGCAAAACTACTGTGGTTAACTTGCTGATGAGATTTTATGATCCGGATTCTGGAAAAATTTGCGTAGACAACTACAACATTAGGCAAGTAAAAAAGGACAATATCCGAAAGGCTTCCAGCATGGTATTACAAGATACGCATTTATTTTCAGATACAGTAATGGAAAATATTCGTTATGGCCGCTTAGATGCCACAGATGAAGAAGTAATAAAGGCTGCCCAGATTGCAGGCGCACATTCCTTTATATCTCATTTACCTCAAGGATATAATACTCTCTTATCAAGGGATGGTGGAAATCTAAGCCAAGGACAAAGACAAATGTTAGCTATTGCGCGGGCCGCTCTTGCTAATCCCACAATTTTAATATTAGATGAAGCCACAAGTAACGTAGATACAAGAACTGAAATCAAAATTCAAAAAGCTATGAAAATTCTTATGGAAGGACGCACGAGTTTTGTAATCGCTCATAGACTCAGCACTATTCGCGATGCTGATGAAATAGTTGTAATTAATGAGGGAAGAATAGTGGAAAGGGGCACTCATGAGCAGCTAATAGAAAAGAAAGGCTTCTATTACGGCCTGTGTAAAAGCCAGCAGCACGGATACCAAATTTAAAGTTATTGTGAAATCCGGTGCTTGCAAATACATAGACAAGTGTGTTAATATGATGATACAAATTAATATTTTAGCGATGAATGAGCAAAGTAGCAGTTTTAGGTCACAGTTTCAAGAGAGCAATCCGGACGGTGGAAGGGTGCGTGCCAAAACAAGCAAATTACACTCAGGAGTTTTTTTAGCTACGCTGCAGATAATGAGGCATTTACAGTTACGGCTGAATGCGAATTAAGGTGGTACCGCGAGCTTCCTCGTCCTTAAAAGACTTGGAAGCTTTTTAATTAGACAAAATTAGGAGGAAAATTGCAACATGGAAAATGCATACGATATTTTAAAAGAGAGAGGATTTATTGAGCAAGCGACACATGAAGAAGAAATTCGCGAACTTTTGGAGCGTGAGAAAGTAGTTTTTTATGTAGGTTTTGATCCTACTGCCGACAGCTTACATGTAGGTCACCTGCTCCCGATGATGGCAATGGCTCATATGCAAAGGGCCGGACATACCCCTATAGCTTTGCTGGGAGGGGGCACTGCTATGGTGGGAGATCCATCAGGGAGAACCGATATGAGGAAAATGCTTACAAGAGAGCAAATAGATTATAATGCAAGCAGATTTAAAGAGCAGTTTAAAAGACTTTTGGATTTTTCTGATAACAAGGCTTATATGCTGAACAATGCAGATTGGCTGCTTGAGCTTAAATATATAGATTTTTTACGGGAAATCGGCAGCCACTTTTCGGTGAACAGAATGCTTGCAGCTGAGTGTTACAAGCAGAGACTGGAGAGCGGACTGACGTTTTTGGAATTTAATTATATGGTTATGCAGTCCTATGATTTTCTCTATTTATATAGAAATTATGGGTGCAAGCTGCAAATGGGCGGAAATGATCAGTGGTCTAATATTATCAGCGGAGCAGATCTTATTCGTAGGGTGGAGGGTGGTTCTGCTTATGGGATGACCTTTACACTTCTTACAACAAGCGAAGGCATAAAAATGGGCAAAACTCAGGCAGGCGCCCTATGGCTTGACCCTGAAAAGGTTTCGCCTTATGATTTCTACCAGTATTGGCGAAATGTAGATGATAGGGATGTGGAGAAATGCCTTAAACTTTTGACATTCCTCCCAATGGAAGAAATTAAGCGCCTAAGCTCCTTAGAGGGCGCAGAAATAAATAAAGCAAAGGAAGTTTTGGCTTTTGAGATAACGAGCATGATCCATGGGAAAGAAGAAGCAGAAAAAGCACAAGAAGCGGCTAGGGCTCTTTTTAAAGACGGGACCGATACATCAGCAGTTCCTTATACAGAAATAGATTCTCAAAAATTTGCAGAAGGCATGGATATAACAGAGCTTTTACTACTTACCGGCCTTGTTTCGTCAAAAAGCGAAGGGAGAAGGTTGATTCAGCAGGGAGGTATTTATATAGGAGAGAGCAGGGTTGATGATATAGGTTTAAAAATTACCATGAAAGATTTCGATTCAGATAAAACTTTATTGCTTCGAAAAGGTAAAAAAGTCTATCATATTGTAAAACTGATTTAAGGGAATTAGATTTTACAGAGGGAGGAATTTAGAATAGAACCGGTCGTATACTGGGGATTTTTCCTTTGGGATGATGTTAAGATGCATTTAGCAGTCAGCGAAAAAGGTCTGTGCTATATATTGTGGCCTAATAAGCAGTTTAAAATATTAGAAGAATGGACCACAAAATATTTTTCCAAAAGCACATTAATTTATAACCAGAGAAAAATAGAACCTTACAAAGCCCAAATTGAAGAATATTTTAAAGGCCAGCGGCGCGTTTTCGATATTCCACTGGATCTTAAAGGTACAGATTTTCAAATTTCGGTATGGGAGGCTTTGCTTAATATACCTTACGGAACAACTAAGACCTATTCTCAAGTAGCAGCGGAAATAGGCCGTCCTAAAGCAACTAGAGCAGTAGGAGGCGCTATTGGCGCAAATCCTGTGTCGATAGTTGTTCCCTGCCACCGGGTTATTGGCAAAGATGGGTCACTTACCGGTTTTGGAGGTGGATTGGAGATAAAGAAAAAGCTTTTAAAACTTGAAGGAATAAGTAGTAATAAGCATTAATTTAAATTGGCTGTAATAAATTAAAACAATACTTTACAGAAAGACGTGTGACTATGACTATTACTTTAGGAGAATTTTTATCAGAGCTAACCTCGAATTTTCCATTAGCCATTACTGTGTTGTTAACGTTGGGAACCATCTTAGTTAATGGATGGACAGATGCTCCGAATGCTATAGCTACTTGCATATCAACCAGATCCATGAAACCTCAGTCTGCTATTATCATGGCTGCAATTTTTAATTTTTTTGGGGCATTATTTATGACAATGGTAAATGCAAAAGTTGCTGAAACGATATACAATATGGTAGATTTTAGAGGAGATGCTCATGAAGCTTTAATCGCTTTGTGTGCGGCCCTGTTTGCAATTGTTATATGGGCTACAACAGCATCCTGGTTTGGTATACCGACTAGTGAAAGCCATGCATTGATAGCAGGAATCAGCGGTGCAGCAATAGCTTTACAAGGAGGAATAAGCGGTATCAATCCTCATGAATGGGTCAAAGTTATATACGGTTTAGCTCTTTCGATGTTTTTGGGTTTTTTTTCCGGGTGGGTAACTGTCAAATTAATAGAAGTTATTTTTAGAAGAGTTGACCGCAGGAAAACTTATAATTTGTTTAGATATGCTCAAATTGTAAGTGCTGCCGGTATGGCATTTATGCATGGCGCTCAAGATGGCCAAAAATTTATGAGTGTATTCATGCTAGGTGTATTTCTTGCGCGCGGCCAGGCTTATACTACCGAATTTGTTATTCCTATATGGCTTATAGCCCTGTGTTCCATTGTAATGGCTTTAGGCACATCTATCGGAGGCATGCGTATAATCAAGTCCGTAGGAATGGAAATGGTAAAATTCGAACTATATCAAGGATTTTCCGCAGATCTTGCAGGAGTGTTTTGCCTTTTAGTAGCTTCCGTATTTGGACTTCCCGTAAGTACAACACATACAAAAACTACTGCCATAATAGGCGTAGGAGCCGAAGAAAGAATGTCGTCGGTTAACTGGGGAGTTGTCAAAGAAATGGTGCGCGCCTGGGTACTAACTTTTCCGGGATGCGGTCTTATTAGCTATATACTAGCCTTGATATTCATAAATATTTTCTAAAATAAAAGATAAGGAAGGCAATAGTATGAGAAAAGATAATTATTATTATGAGACCTTTCAAAAGCTTGTTGACTACTCGTGCCAAGCTGCTGAATTACTACATAAAATTGTGACGGACTATAATACAAAAGAACTGGACAATAAAATTAAGGAGATGCATGCCATAGAACATACGGCAGATGGCGCAAGACATGAAATGATGCAGAACTTATTAAAGGAATTCATAACCCCAATTGAAAGGGAAGATATTGTAACACTTGCAGACTATATTGATACAGTTACAGATACTATAGAAGATGTGTTGTTGAGACTTTATATGTATAATATCCAAGAAATTACAGAATATGCTCAAGACATGACACAGATTATCATAAAGTGCTGCGATTTACTAAGATCTGCTTTTGAAGAGTTTCCGAATTTTAGAAAATCTAAGAAACTGCATGAGCTAATCGTAAGAATAAATGAACTGGAAGAAGAAGGAGACGCCCTCTATACTAAAGCGATAAGAGCTCTGTACCTCAGCGATGTAAGTTGCAAAGAAATAGTAGGATGGGATAATACATATCATTATCTTGAAAAATGCTGTGATGCATGTGAAAACGTGGCAGAGGTAATAGAAGATGTTATTATGAAAAATACTTAAACTATTTTGCAAGGAATCTTCCAAGCAAAGTCAAATATTTGTGATATCAATGTTATTGGAGGACTGGCCCAAAGCGATGTTATACTGCACTTACTGGCAGATATATATGGCGTAAAAGTGCGTAAACTTAATTATCTTGAAGAAGCTACATCCATAGGCGCGGCAGTTGCGGCCGGTGTTGGAAGCGGCCTATTAGAAGATTTTAGTGAAGTTAATAAATTCATCAGGATAAAAGAAGAAATAATGCCTAATATGGCAAACCATGGCGAATATGAAAAAGTTAAAAAAGTATTCGATAAAAGCTATTATGCTTTATTGGATATATATGAGGAATTAAGCAAAATATAGAAAGGGACATTAATATGAACTTAACAGTAAATGAATTGGCAAGCATGATCGATCATACATTGCTAAAACCTAATATTTCAAACAAGGATTTGTTTCAGCTTTGCCAAGATGCTATGAAATACAGCTTCAAAACAGTTGCTATAAACAATGCGGCAATTCCGTTTTGCAAAAAGACATTAGAAGGAAGCGGCGTTTTGTGCGATGCTGCCGTTGGATTTCCCCTGGGACAGTCTACTATCGAAACGAAGGTCTTTGAAACTATAGATGCTATCGAAAAAGGCGCAGGCGAAGTTGATTATGTAGTCAACATTTTAGAGATAAAAAACGACAATTGGAAGTATGTCGAAGAAGAAATGCAAAGAATCGTAGAAGCCTGCAATGAGAAAAAAATAGTTTCAAAGGTAATCTTTGAAAACTGCTATCTGACTGATGATGAAAAGAAAAAACTTTGTGAAGTTGCTTTAAAAGTAAAGCCGACATTTATAAAGACTTCTACAGGCTTTGGCACCGGCGGCGCTACTCTTGAAGACGTTAAGTTGATGAAAGCCTGCGTTAAAGACGAAATCAAGATTAAGGCAGCCGGAGGAATAAGAGATATACAGTCGGTATTGGCCTTTATAGAGGCTGGAGCCAATAGAATCGGTACTAGCAGTGGCGTAAAGATTGTAGAAGAATACAAGAAAATGGTTTCAAATCAGTAAAAATGGATGAAAAAATGATTTTCAGTCATATCACAGGCCTTCAGCATATAGGAATACCCACAAAGTCAATTGACTCCTCGGTCGGCTTTTATAAAAAACTCGGCTTTAAAGTATGCTTTAAATCTGATATCGCAGTGTTTATGGAGTTAAACAGCCTCCTTATAGAGCTGTATAGCAGCGAAAATGCCACAGAAAAAACAGGAGCAATAGACCATATCGCTCTAAATTCAGACAACATACAATTATCCTTTGAATACTGCAAATCTATAGGTTTTAAAATGCTCGACAAAGAAATCAATTATCTTCCGTTTTTTGAAAACGGGGTTAAGTTTTTTGCTATTGAAGGAGTAAACGGAGAAAAGATTGAATTTAATCAAATTTTATGAAGAAAACTAAAAACCGGTCTAAGGAAAGCAAATATCTGCCTTAGGCCGATTTTTCATTATACCTTGTGAGCGCAGGCTAATTGCTGTATTATGTTACTATATACTAAAATTATGTTGTAAAATAGAACTAAACAAGAGGGTGCGGTACATGAAATATAAAGCAATTATTTTTGATTTAGATGGTACTCTACTTTATACTTTGGAAGACTTGGCAAATTCCATGAATAATGTGCTGAAAAGCCAAGGACTGCCTGTCCATGAAATTGAAGAATATAAATATCTTGTAGGTAAGGGGATGTACAACTTAGCCCAGAAAGCTCTTCCACCGGAAAAAAGAGAAGAGTCTTTTATAAAATACTGTCAGCAGCTAATGCAGGAGGAATACGGTAAAAGGTGGGCAGATACCACACAACCTTATGATGGCATTCCTGAACTATTGGATAAACTTACAGCCTTAAGATATAAATTGGCAGTTCTTTCCAATAAGCCCCATGAGTTTACTATACAAATAGTGGAAAAATTGTTGGGACGATGGAAATTTGATGCAGTGTTTGGAGAAAGAGAAGGAATACCAAGAAAGCCTGATCCAACTGCAGCCCTTGAAATAGCAAAACTTTTAAATATTGCTCCTGAAAAATTCGTATATGTAGGCGACAGCGGAGTTGATATGAAAACCGCAAAATCTGCCGGCATGTATGCAGTTGGAGCTCTTTGGGGCTTTAGGGAAGCTGATGAACTTTTGGAAAACGGTGCTGATGTGTTGATAGAAAAGCCTCTTGAGCTTCTTGAAATTCTAAAAGACACTTCATGTGGTGAGTAACTTATTTTCGAGCTCCTATACATTTATAAATTATCTTGGGCAGCAGGCTGTTTCTTGATTTCTCAAGAGTAAAAATACGCTTACATAGAAATCTATACAATAACAGTATTATCATAGAATAAGTACAATTATGTAAAGATTAAATTGACTTTTAATTTCAACTGTGATAGACTGAAAAAAATAGTTAGCAAAGGACGAAGCTGTCCTAATATGGCAAAGAGGCCACCTATTCTTGCATTTTTATATGCAAAAAGGTGGTCTCTTGTGATTTTAGATCATGTTAAACTTATCACCGTTATTAAACTTTTATTAAACTTTGTAGAACGAGAAAATATAAAAATTAATTTGCGAAGGGAGACTTGTATTTATGGAGTTGAATAAAGAACTTATAGAGGAAATTGTAAGGAAAGTGGCAAGTGAATTACAGTTAGGCTGCTTTAATTTCAAGGAAACAGACATTAGCGGGATTACAGTGGTACATAAAGACAGATTGGGTGAATTTGACAAATTCGACACAGGAAAACCGAATGATGAAGTGTACATTAAAGACTTGTTTGACACTAAAGAAAGTCCAAGACTTGCAGCGGGATACATGAAGATGTGTCACTCGCGCTTTCAATGGACATTAAATTACGATGAAATGGACTATGTAATTGAAGGAACGTTAGAGATAATAGTTAATGGTAAAAAGCTAGCCGGCTCCAAGGGGGATTGCATTTTTATCCCAATGGGAAGCACAATAGAATTTTCTGCACCGGAATATGCTGAATTCTTCTATGTGACCTATCCTGCTAATTGGTCGGAACTGTAAACAGTAAGCAGCACAAGGCAGGAGCACACAGAGGGACAGTTCTTTTGTGTTGTTCGAACAACACAAAAGAACCGTCCCTCTGTGTGCTCCAGTGCTGACTTAAAAAAAGTAAGATGCTAAAAATCAGTAATATATTGAAAAATTAAATGCATTGTTGTATAATAGAAGAAACTTAGCATAAAACGCAGAGATGCAGAAAGACAATGGCGTCTTTCTAACAAATGGCAGTGTAGCCACGTCACAACGCAAGAAGAAAAATTTGCGCAAAGAGGACGTGGTTTGTTTTACCTTACGTTAAATAATTATCAGCTTTTACACTTCATATTAATGATGTTCAGTTTAGATTTAATCTCACATCAAAATTAAGGCGGTGAAGATGTGGACAGTCACGAAACAAAGCAGCGAATCATACAGGAATATGTCCCCGGAAAGCAGATTACATTAGCACATCTTATCGCCAGCCCAGATAGTTCGCTTTATCAAAAATTAGGCATAGAGAAATCAGGAGCAATAGGGATTATGACCATTACTCCAAGCGAGGGAGCCATTATAGCGGCTGATATAGCCACAAAGGCCGCAGGCGTGAACATAGGGTTTCTTGACAGATTCAGCGGTTCTTTAGTAATCACAGGGGATGTATCATCTGTAGAGACCTCCCTTAAACAGGTTACATATGTACTAAAAGAAGTTCTTGATTTTTCTCCGGCTCCAATAACCCGTTCCTGAGGTGAACTACATGTCAATCACAACAAAGGATGTTAGTGAAATTTGCTGGCAATATGCAGATCTGCAAGCCGACGATATAAAAATAATACAAGAAATTTCCGATATGTTACAAATTATGGCAGACCTTACTCAAGCAGATATTTTTGTAGATTGTGTAACAAAAGATCCTGACGCTGCAATTGTGGTAGCAGAAGCCAAACCAAGAACTGCCCGTTCCTTGTATAGGTTTCCAGTTGCCGGCCAGCTGGCTCTTAGAAAAAACGAGCCTGCAGTTTTAAGAACAATGCAGACGGGCTTACCCACCATAGGTATGAGGGGTATCAGCCAAGAGGGGGTGCCAATAAAGCAAAGCGTAGTTCCCATCAAAAATAAAAATTCCAGGACAATTGGCGTTCTAATTATGGAACAGGACATCACTGAGCAAGTCACACAAGAGAAAAAAGTAAAAGACTTAATGGAAACAGCAGAACATCTTTCAGAGACACTTTTTAAAGTAGCTTTTGCGGAAGGCAAGGTATCGAACATTCTTCCTGATGGATTGTTGATACTTGACAAAAATGGCGAAATTACTTATCACAATATTGCCGCACGAGATATATTCGATAGAATAGGATTCAGAGGCAAGGAGATTAAAGGTAAAAAAATAGTCGATATACTACCTGAGCTGGATTTCAGATATGATGTGCTGGCAGAGCAAATGTACATAGAATCTCAACTTGCCGGATTAAACCTTGTTTTTACGTCTGTTCCGCTAAAAAGCTCAGATGAAATGGCAGCAGGGGCTTTAATGCTAATTAGGGATATTACGGAGATACGCATTAAAGAAAAAGAGTTAATGCTTCAAACAGTTGTTATAAAGGAAATTCATCATCGGATAAAAAATAATTTGCAAACCGTTGCAAGCCTTTTACGCCTTCAAGCCCGGAGAGCGGACTCTGATCAGACAAAAAAAGCTCTGCAAGACAGCATAAACCGAATTATGAGCATAGCAGTAGTTCATGAAGTCCTTTCTAAAGAAGGAATGGATATTGTCGATGTAAAGAGTGCTGTAACACAGATGCTTGATATGATAACCCACAGCATGTTAGATCATGAAAAAGATATAAAAGTTAATCTGACATGTGATTCTTTTACCCTTATTTCTCGGCAGGCAACGTCGCTTATATTAATTATTAACGAGCTTTTGCATAATGCATTGGAACATGCCTTTGTCGGCAGAGATTCTGGCACTGTGAGTATTAGCGTGAGCCGACAAAACAATGATGTACTTCTTGTTGTAGAAGATGATGGTATAGGCTGCAGCAAGGAAGATCTTAATAAAACAAACAGTCTGGGCCTAAATATTATAAAAACATTAGTTGAAGAGGACCTTAAAGGAATAATAAATTTTACTGAAAGCGACGGTACCAGGGTGGAAGTCAAATTTCCTTTTTCATTTACAGAGGAGGTATGGCATGCGAGTTTTGGTGGTGGACGATGAACCGATAATTAGGATGGATTTGGTGGAAATTCTCCTTGATAAGAATTGCACTGTTGTTGCCGAAGCTTCAGATGGTAAAACAGCGGTAAATTTAGCGCGTTCAATCATACCGGATGTAGTGCTTATGGATATAAAGATGCCGGGAGACATAGACGGCATGCAGGCGGCAAAAATCCTTATTGAAGAGGAAATTTGCCCGGTAGTTCTCCTTACCGCATATCATCATGCAGAGCTTATTGAGGCTTCAACTGCTATAGGTGTTTTTGGATATCTGGTTAAACCTATAAAAGAAGACGAACTTTATCCTGCTTTAAGAGTGGCTGTGTCTAAATGGGAAGGAATGCAAAAACTCAAAGAAGAAAATGTTGACCTTAAGAATAAACTTGAAAAGCGAAAGATAATCGAAAAAGCCAAGGGCGTTCTTATGGATAAATATGATATGAAAGAAAAAGACGCTTATAGAAAAATTCAAAAGATGAGCATGGAAAAGCGCACAGATATGATTGAAATAGCAAAAAGTATAATTTTAAGTAGTGAACTTATAAGCTTATAACTGAAATATATATAACTATATTAAAAAGTTAAAAAATATCGAAAGACAAAGGAGTCTTTCTTCGGGCAAAGGAGCCCTGTCTCATATATGGTTTATTCATGTATGGGACAGGGCTTTTATTATCCGCATAATATTTCCTCCACGAAGAAAGCGAAGGTGAAATGCATGAGCAAAGTCGAAGAAATATTCAGCGCCGGCATTGATATCGGAACATCAACCACCACCGTTGTTATAAGCAAGTTAAAAATTAAAAATGTGGCATCAGGTTTTGTGGTGCCAAAAATAGAGATTATAGATAAAGCGGTTATCTATAGGAGCGATGTATATTTTACACCGCTGCTGGATGAAACTACTATCGACTTTAAAGGTATAGAGGAGATAGTAAAGAAGGAATATGAGAGAGCAAAAGTAAGTCCCGATGAAATTAAAACAGGCGCAGTTATAATAACGGGCGATACGGCTAGAAAAGAAAATGCCCAAAATGTCCTAGAAGCCATATCAAAAATGGCAGGTTCCTTTGTTGTAGCGACGGCAGGACCACACCTGGAAGCATATATTGCAGGTTTGGGTTCAGGAGCTGCAACTTACTCCAATGAAAAACATGTTTCAGTGTCCAATGCTGATGTGGGAGGCGGAACGAGCAATATCGCTGTTTTCGATGATGGAAAGCTAAAAGCTACTTTATGCGCTGATATAGGCGGAAGACTAATACGTTTTGAACCATGGACTTACAAAGTGCAAAGTTTTATCCGAGGTGGTGAAGTTACAGCAAATTATTTAGGCATTAAATTGGAAAAAGGCAAAAACCTCTTAAAGACGGAAATTTTTGCCATTGCCGAAGCGCTATCACAGGCTCTAATCTCAATAATTTTAGGAAATCCAAACGAACTTGCCCAAAAACTTGCAATCGGAGACCTAAGTCAGTGCATTGTGCCCAAATGTATTATGTTTTCCGGAGGAGTGGGGCGGCTTATATATGAAGAAGAACCGGATACTGAGGAAGGAAGTATAACAAGATTTGGGGATTTAGGGCCGGCGCTTGCCGAAGAAATAAAAAATGCTGTTAAAGATACTTCGATGAAGCTGGTAAAACCGGCGGAGACAATTTATGCAACGGTAATTGGAGCCGGTATACATACTACGGAGCTCAGTGGTTCCACTATATACGTTTCTGATCCTGAAGTTCTTCCCTTTAGAGACTTGCCGGCGATATATCTTACAGCAAGCGATGACTTGGATAAAATCTCGACGGAAATAGTATCAAAGGCGGAAAAGTTCTCGGTTCAAGATTCAAAAATCCTTCCCGCTATAGTTATTCCGAAAGCTTTTGGCAATTCTTTTGCAAAGATAAAAGAGCTGACACAAGCTATCGAAAATGCCGCGAGAAGGGTTGCCCCCAAAAGCCCTATAGTTGTTATATGTGAAGATGACATAGGTAAAGCGGTAGGTAATCTTCTAAGAAACAACTTGAGCAAGCCGAGACCCGTTATTTCTATAGATCAGCTTACTATGAAGGAGGGGGATTATATCGATATAGGCAAACCGCTCTATGACGGCGGCGTAGTTCCTGTAGTTATCAAAACACTAGTATTTTCTAACAGCTAAGGAGGAGGTATAATTGATTCTCAAAACCAGTATTAGAGGAAGAGTATACAAATTCAAGGATGTAAAAGAGGTCCTCGCAAAGGCTAATGATGAAAGATCAGGCGATATCTTGGCCGGAGTTGCTGCTGAATCTGATGAAGAAAGAGTTGCAGCAAAACAGGTTCTGGCAAATATGTGTCTGGAAGACTTGCGAAACAATCCAGTGGTTCCTTATGAAGAAGATGAAGTTACAAGAGTCATACAAGATCAAGTAAATGAGAATGCTTACAGGAAAATTAAGAGCTGGACAGTAGGCCAGCTAAAGGAATTTATTCATGATGATAAAACGACTTTCGACGACATAGATTGGGTAAGCAAGGGGCTTACAAGCGAAATGGTTGCAGGTGTAGCAAAACTGAGCTCTACCATGGATCTGGTATCAGGTGCAGCAAAAATCAGAAGAGTTACACACGCCAATACAACAGTAGGATTACCCGGCACTCTCGCTTCAAGACTTCAGCCAAATCATCCCACAGATGATGTGGAAGCAATAATAGCTCAAACTTATGAAGGTCTAAGCTATGGAATAGGAGACGCTGTGCTGGGTATTAACCCCGTAATTGACGATCCAGAAAATGTCTCTCGGCTTTTAAATACTCTTTACGACATAATAGTAAAATGGAATATACCAACTCAGCATGCGGTTTTGGCCCATGTTACTACTCAAATGGAGTGCATAAGACGGGGAGCACCCATAGGCCTTGTTTTTCAGAGCGTTGCAGGAAGCCAGAAAGGCAATGAGGCATTCGGAATTTCCGTAGAAATGTTAGACGAAGCTTATGAATTGGTGAAGAAATATAGCATTAACCGCGGCCCGAACTTTTTCTACTTTGAAACCGGTCAAGGCTCAGAACTTTCGTCTAATTCACACCATGGAGCAGATCAGGTTACAATGGAGGCGCGCTGCTACGGGCTTGCAAAAAGATACAGCCCTCTTATAGTCAACACAGTTGTCGGTTTTATAGGCCCGGAATATCTTTACAACAGTAAACAAGTAATAAGAGCCGGCCTAGAAGACCACTTCATGGGCAAGCTTACCGGAATCTCCATGGGAGTCGATGTGTGTTATACGAACCACATGAAAGCTGATCAAGATGATATTGAAAATCTAGCTGTGCTTTTAGCTGCTGCAGGTACTAACTATTTTATCGGCGTTCCTATGGGTGATGATATAATGCTTAACTATCAATGCGGAAGTTTCCATGATATAGCTACAATAAGGCAGACTTTTGGATTCAGACCAAGCCCTGAATTTGAGCCCTGGCTTGAAAAAATGGGGATTATGAAAGACGGCAAATTGACTGAAATAGCCGGCGATCCTACTATTTTCTTGACGTAAGGAGGTAGAAAGAATGATATCTGAAAAAGATATTCGTGAATTGGTTGAAAGTGTAATCAAAGAACTTAGCGCAAGTGAAAAAAAGGAGAGCGCTTCTGCCCCAACAACTTGCAAACCCTGCGTAGAAGCTGAAAAAGCCCAGGAGGACGCCGGTGAAGAAATGCTCCCTGATTTAGGACTTAGGGATCTTACTACATGGACCGAAATACCCAATCCCAAAGATCCGGAAGGACTTGCAAGACTGAAACGTACTTCTCCTGCCCGCATAGGCATCTGGAGAGCTGGCACCAGGTTTAAGGTTGACCCATGGTTAAGGTTTAGAATGGATGTTGCGGCAGCGAAAGATGCTGTTACTAAAGAAGTAGATCCGGAATTTATAGAAAAACTCGGACTTTTTACAGTACAGACCGTTGTAAAAGACAAAGATGAATATCTTACACGGCCGGATTTGGGCAGAAAACTGTCTGATGAGGCAAAAGAGAAAATCTTGAAAGAATGCCCCAAAGCCCCTGATGTGCAATTAGTTGTCTGTGACGGCTTAAGCTCTACTGCTATCGAGGCAAATGCCGCAGATTTTATTCCCGCATTTGAAGCCGCGATCAAGAATTATGGACTAAAGATGGGTAAGCCTTTCTTTGTAAAATACGCAAGGGTGGCTGTAATGGACGAAATCGGTGAAATTTTACAGCCAGAAGTTATAGTTGAACTTATCGGCGAAAGACCGGGCCTTGTAACAGCTAAAAGCATGAGCGCCTATATGTGCTATAAGCCGAATAAAAATACCATCGAATCTGATCGCACCCTTGTTTCGAACATTCATGACGGAGGCCTTCCACCAATAGAAGCCGGAGCCCATGTCGCAAGCATAGCTAAAAAGATATATGATGCAAAAGCCAGCGGCTTAAAATTAAATAAGTAAAAGGAGGTAAAAGGAATGTATGGATTCAAACCTATAAAGGCTGATGTACTTGCTATAAAGCTCATTCCTAATGTTAATGATTATTTAAAGAAAGAGCTAAACCTCAAACCAGAGCACAGAAGTATTGGCATGCTTACTATGAACATTGATGATGTAGGTTATACAGTCATCGATGAAGCTACGAAAAAAGCTGATGTTGAAGTTGTGTATGCAAGATCATTTTATGCAGGCGCAGCTCATGCTTCAGGCCCGCTATCCGGTGAGTTTATCGGAATTCTTGCCGGCCCAAATCCTGCCGAGGTAAAAAGCGGCATTAATGCAGCAGTGGATTTTGCCGAAAACGAAGCTTGTTTCTGGGCAGCAGATCCGGAAGGCCAAATTGCCTTTTATGCCCAGTGCATATCTAGAACAGGAAGTTATCTCTCGCAGATAAATAATATAAAAGAAGGGGAACCTCTGGCATATTTAATCGCTCCTCCTATTGAAGCTGTATATGCATTAGATGCTGCCATAAAAGCAGCAGAAGTGAGAATGACGTCATTTTTTGCACCGCCTTCTGAAACCAACTTTTCCGGAGGCCATTTGACAGGTTCTCAGTCGGCGTGTAAAGCCGCATGCGATGCTTTTGCCGCTGCAGTTATGGAAGTTGCTGCATATCCTAAGAGATATTAAGTGAGTGATACTTATGAGCAAAGATGCCTTGGGCCTCATTGAAACTCGAGGCTTGGTAGCTGCGATAGAGGCATTGGATGCAAGCCTCAAAGCGGCAAATGTAGAGTTTGCATCATACCGCTTTACAACCGGTGGCCTTATCTGCGTAATTGTAACAGGAGAAGTAGGAGCTGTCAGAGCTGCGGTGGACGCAGGGTCAGCTGCCGCTGCCAGAGTCGGCGAGCTTATAGCAACCCACGTTATACCACGCCCGGCCGATGATACTATAGCTATTATCGATGAAATAAGAGGTAAAAAACCAGTTTCTAAGAAAAAACCTGATACAGCCGAGCCTGATGAAAATGTAATTAACATAGAAAACGAAACGCCAAATGAAATTACACCTTACACAGAAGAGGAATTAAAGAAAGCTGTAGAAATTTTAAGAGAATTTCTAAAAAATACTGAGGGAGAATCACTTCTTCCCGAGGACAAACGGCTGGACGAGTATGGTGTGAGAACTTTGCGAAAAGTTATGAAAGCTTTACCGCTTGCAGAAACCATAAAATCTCAGATCTATACCATGAGAAAACAAGAAATCATAGAAACCCTGATGGAATTTGCAAAGAAGGAGGGGAGGGATGAGTTAGATGATGAATATTGATAAAGACTTATTAGCAATACAAGAAGTTAGGAACCTTGTAAAAAAAGCTAAAGAAGCCCAGAGAATCTTGGCGACTTTTAGCCAAGAAGAAATCGACAGGATTGTGCAAGCAATGGCTGAAGAAGGAATAAAGGCATCTCGATGGCTGGCAAAGGTAGCTGTTGAAGAAACTGAAATAGGAAAATATGAGGATAAAATAATAAAAAATCTTTTTTCCACAAAAAAGGTCTACGACAGCATAAAAAACCTTAAAACCGTTGGCATTATCTATGAAGAAAAAGAAAAGCGCGTATATCATATAGCGGAGCCGGTTGGAGTAATAGCGGCGCTTACACCTACTACAAATCCAACATCTACTGCATTTTTCAAATCACTTATATCTATAAAGTCGCGCAATGCCGTGATTTTCAGCCCACATCCGAGAGCTGTAGACTGCACATGCCAAGCTGCCGAAATTATGCATAAAGCTGCAGTTCACGCAGGAGCTCCAGAAGGTATAATCGGATGCATTCACTATCCGACTTTAGACGCCACAAACCAACTTATGACACATCCTGACATAAGTGTAATACTTGCAACCGGCGGCAGTGGCATGGTAAAGGCGGCATATAGTTCCGGTAAACCTGCTTTTGGAGTAGGTCCCGGCAATGTGCCGGCATATATTGAAAGAAGCGCCAATGCTAAAAAAGCAGTAAAAGCAATTTTTGACAGCAAAACCTTCGACTATGGCACGATTTGCTCTTCAGAGCAATCTCTAATATGTGAAAAGCTAAATGCCAACGAAGTACGGGAGGCTATTAAAGAACAAGGCGGCGTGTTTTTAAATGAAGAAGAAATTCATAAACTGGAACGCTTTGCTTTCCGCTGCGATGGCAGTCTGAGCCCTGCTATTGTAGGAAAATCAGCTGCAGCTATTGCTCAAAGTGCCGGATTTAAAGTAGATCCTAACACAAGAGTGCTGCTTGCAGAACTTAGCGGTGTGGGAATGGAATATCCGCTTTCTCGTGAGAAACTAAGCCCCGTTCTTGCCTACTATGAAGTTGAGAATTGGCAGGAAGCTTGTGAACTTTCAAAGAGATTGTTGGCACTTGGAGGCATGGGACACACCCTTTCTATCCACTCAGAGGATAAAGAGGTAATTACTCGCTTTGCCCTTGAAAAACCCGCATCAAGAATTGTAGTAAATACACCTTCGTGTTTAGGCGCTATAGGCGGAACAACCGGGCTTACCCCGTCGCTGACACTGGGCTGTGGCTCATTTGGAGGCAACTCGACTTCAGATAACATAGGCCCAATGAATCTTCTAAATATAAAAAGGCTCGCATATGAAATAAAGAGTCCTGAAGAGCTTACAACAGAACTTCTTGCTGCAGAAGCAGATGGTGATTCCGAAGAAGAGCTTGTTAAAAAGATTGTAAAAGAAGTACTGAAAAAGATTTCTTGACAAATTTTGAGGAGGTTAGATAAAAATGGCAGATGGTCAAATTGCATTAGGAATGATAGAAACAAGAGGATTAGTAGCATCAATTGAAGCAGCAGATGCTATGGTAAAGGCTGCAAATGTTTATCTTATTGGTAAGGAGCATGTAGGTGGAGGACTTGTTACAGTTATGGTAAGAGGCGATGTAGGAGCCGTTAAGGCGGCTACCGATGCCGGTGCTGCAGCGGCCGCAAGAGTAGGAGAACTTATTTCTGTTCACGTAATACCAAGACCCCATGGAGATGTAGAATATATTCTACCCCACATAGACAGGAACGAATAAAGAAGCAGAGCATCTATGAATTAAAAAAGTAGAATGTATTTTATACATCAAGAAAAAGTTGTAAGAACATACTTTACAAGAGGCCGTCAGGTAATGCCAAAAGGTTTCTTGCCTGATGCAGTCTGTTTATATTATCTGGCGGTCGCTTACTAATTAAGGAAGTAATACCTCTTACAATATTTCAAGCCGTGGGGAGGGTGAACTATGTGAAAGTCTTAACAGAAATTGATCTACGTTCGAACCTTAAAAATTTAGATTCTATTAAAACGTACAAAGTACCGTCAGGCACTATTCTTACACCCGCCGCCCGCAGTTTTCTTACAGAAAACAAGATAGACATAGTCTTTGCCGATGACGAAAAAGAAGAGATAAAAGAAAATCCCAAAGAGTCCAAATCTAATATTGAAGCAGAAAAAAGAGAAGAAGGTTCAAAAAAACCTCGGTATTTTCTTATAGGAGCCGGAATAAGAACAGATGAAAAACCTGAGGCCTACACTCATTTATATGCTAATAATCTTGTTCCAAAATGCCATCCCAGAATAAAATTTCGAGGGAAAATAGATTCGCTGGAAGCCTGCATAATCTGTACCCAAGTCAAAGCTAAAACATTAAAAATGGATAATGTAGCAGAGGATTTAAACGATATCTTGACACTTGCAAGAAACATACTAAGAGCCGAGGTGCTTTCGGAGCCTCTTGAGGATTTCCTCTTATTAGGTCTGTCGGAACAGGATATTAGAGAAATTTCCCATAATCCCCAAAAAACCCTTGGCATATCCCACTTTATTCCCTCCTATGAAATGGGAGAAATGATGGCAGAATTAAATTATGTAAGGACCCAAATAAGAGAAACTGAGATTGCAGGAGTAGAAGCTTTTCTTGATGTGGCAGAAGGCTTAAAAAGAGAGGACATCATAAAGGCTTTAAATCGCATGAGCAGTGCCGTTTATGTAATGATGTGCCGCCTAAAGGCCGGAAAATATTAAAGAATATTAAAGTTAGGAGTCCAGCCATGGAAAAGGATGAAATAGTAAAATTAGTTGCTCAAGAAATTATTGCAAGAGAAATGAGAGTTCCTATTCCGGTAACCGTTTCCAACAGGCATGTCCATGTCGATGAAAGTGCCAGGAAGATTCTTTTTGGCGATGCTCCTTTAAGAGTCAAAAAATTTTTAGGCCAGCCGGGAGAATTTGCCGCTGAAGAAACGGTTATGGTGATAGGGCCAAAAGGCCATTTTGATTCTGTAAGAATAGTAGGACCCGAGCGCAAAGCGTGTCAGATGGAGATATCTGTAGGAGATTGCTATCATCTTGGCGTAAGGCCTGTTGTCAGGGATTCTGGAGATATTGACGGAACACCGGGTGTATACCTTGTAGGACCCTGTGGGATGGTGCAAATGCAGCAGGGCGTAATAGTTGCAAAAAGACATATTCATATGGTGCCTCAAGATGCCGAAAAATACGGTGTTAAAAATAAGCAATTGGTTCGGATAAGATATGATACAGGGATGCGCAAAGGCATACTTGGAGATGTATTGGTAAGAGTAAATGAAAACTATGCCCTTGAATGCCATCTTGATATCGAAGAAGCCAATGCATTGTGCATAAAAAACAATGACACGGTATATATGGAGATTGGGGAAATATAATCATGTTTACAATGGAGAAAGTCAATAAAGCTATTGCACGCCTCGAAAAATGTATGATAAATCCTGAAAATGCAATCGGTGACTTATATACCGGCATTGATTTGGGAACAGCGTATACTGTACTTACTGTAATAGACTCTGAAGGAAACCCTGTGGCCGTAACCTATCGCTTTGCACAAGTGGTACGCGACGGTGTGGTAGTAGACTTTACTGGTGCCACGCGTATACTGAGAGAGCTGAAGGCGGAGCTAGAGGAAAAATTAAATAGGGAACTTGAAAAAGCTGCCGGTGCGTTTCCGCCTGATACGGGCAACAGCACTGTAAAAGCGCATTTTTATGTGTGCGAAGGCGCTGGATTTGAAGTCATAAACATGGTGGATGAACCAACTGCCGCAAACAATGTGCTCAACATTGAAAACGGTGCTGTTGTAGATATCGGCGGAGGAACTACAGGAATTGCAATTATCCAGGACGGCAAGGTGGTCTACACTGCTGATGAGCCAACTGGCGGCACACATTTTTCGCTGGTTATAGCAGGTGCAAGGCATATTAGCTTTGAAGAGGCGGAAGATTTTAAGAAGCGACCTGAGAATCAAAAAGAAGTCATGCTCATGGTAAAGCCTGTAGTTCAAAAAGTTGCAAGCATAATTAAAAGTAAAATTCGTGGGTATGATGTGAAAAGCATTTACTTGGTTGGTGGAACATGTTGCCTTGAAGGCATAGAAAAGGTTATAGAAAACGAACTGCACATTCCCACATTTAAACCGACAGATCCCCTGCTGGTAACGCCTTTGGGTATTGCATTGAGCTGTTTGGAGGTGAATGGGATTGAATCAAGAGATGTTGAAGCCTATCATTGAAGCTGTTGTCCGAGAAGTAATGAAAAAAATGGAAGGCGCAGCAGGCACAGCAGAAATTAAGAAAGAAGAAAGTCAAAAAGAAAAAATATTGTTGGTTTTTACCGGCGGAACCGGAAACCTGGATATGGTTTTAGAACAGCTAAAGCTGCTTTCTGAGAAATTTGACTTTATTGCACTTTTTAGCAAATCTGCGGAAAAAGCCGTAGGTAAACAAAGAATACGAGAAGCTATAGAATTTGAGGATGCAATAGAAGAAAATCTTTATGATGCTCTTTCTGCTGTAGATAAGATAATATTTCCAACCCTTACCCAAAATACAGCTGCAAAAGCTGCTGTAGGAATAAGAGATTCTGTTGCAAGTGAAGCACTGGCCTGCGGCCTTTTGCTAAAGAAAAAAGTTATTGCCATAACAGACTCGATTCCGTTAAAATCAATGCCGGCAGCATATGCTCGTATGGTTGGCGAAGTGCTAAAAAGGGTGGAGCAACTAGGTGTTGACATGTGTAAAGCTGAAGAGCTGGCAAATAAAGTCCTTTACATTAAAAAAGACACAGGAATAAAGACTGTGCCTGCCGGCACGGAATGCAAAATTGAAACTGCTCCAGAACCGTTAAAACCTAAGCCGCCGGAAAATGCCCAGGAAAAGCAAAATGTTTTAACACTGGAAAGCAAGGCCCCGGTTACTGCGGAAGTAGTTAATAATGCCATACTCAAAGGCTTTAACAAGATAATCTTGCCACCGCGCACTATACTGACGCCCCTTGCAAAAGATGCGGCCAAGGATAATAAAGTAGATGTTGAATGGGCGGTGGAATAGGTGCATATATGCAAAGTCAAAGGCAATGTCTGGGCAACCCGCAAGGAAGAGAGCCTGAAGGGTCAGAAATTTTTAATAGTTGTAAATGTGGATGAGCGTCAAAGAGAAATTGGGACACCTTATGTGGCGATTGATAATATAGGGGCCGGCGTAGGTGAACTGGTAATAGTCGCTTCCGGCAGTTCTGCCAGAAAAGTATCCGACGAATCAATGCCGGTAGATGCAGCAATTGTAGGAATTATTGATTCGATGGAAATAGATTCAGGCAGCTAGGAGATGGTGTAATTGCAAGTAAATGAAAAATTAAAAGAAATGGGTGTAGTAGGTGCCGGTGGTGCAGGATTTCCAACATACGCAAAGCTCAAGCAAGGCGGTATAGACTACTACATAGCAAACGGAGCTGAATGTGAGCCGCTGCTTGATGTAAGCAAAGAAATAATGGCAAGGTTTCCCGGCAAAGTCATAAAAGGACTAAATCATCTTGCAAAATACACCGGAGCGGCGAAAACGGTTATAGCTTTAAAAGGAAAGTATAAGCAAGCTATAAAAGCGTTACGAGAAGAGCTTACAACTGAAGCCGAAAACAATATTGAAATTTTTGAAATGGGAGATTTTTTCCCGGCAGGCGACGAACAAGTGCTTGTTTATGAAATAACAGGCCGAGTTGTGCCGGAAGGCGGTATACCGCTTTTGGTAGGAGCGGTAGTAAACAATATTGAAACTTTATACAACGTGTACAATGCCATTGAAGAAGATACGCCGGTGATTGATAAGTATATTACCATCGGAGGAGATGTAAAAGATCCTATAACATTAAAAGTTCCGGTAGGAACTAATATAGGATGGTTGTTGGATTTTCTCGGAATAGAATACAAAGATAAAGTTATAATCGACGGTGGACCCATGATGGGAAATATTACAAACCCTGATATGCCTATCGTAAAAACAACAGGAGGCCTCCTGCTTTTCCCCAACGACCATCCTGCTGTGACTGTAAAAACATCCAGCATGGATTATATATTAAAAATGGCCAAGATTTCCTGTATACAGTGCCGCTATTGCACCGAGCAGTGCCCTCGCTATCTTTTAGGACACGACTTACAACCATCGAAAATTATGTTGACCGTTGGATTTAGACTTACAAGCGATTATATTAAGCAAGCACTTTTGTGCTGCGAATGTGGTCTTTGCGAAGCATACTCATGCCCCCAGCAGCTTTCACCACGTCGAGTCAACCAAGCCTTAAAAAAGGAACTTGCAGCTGCCGGAGTAAAGTATACCTCCCACAAAACCACCTTCAAACCTCGGGAAGCCAGAGAATGGCGAAAGGTGCCTACAAGCCGCCTAAAAGCACGATTAAATCTTACAGAGTTTGAGCGGCATGCTTCTTTAGTAGATGGAAATTTTGTAAAGCCGCCCAAAGTTTTTATTCCGACTAAACAGCATACGGGCGTTCCTGCAACTCCAATAGTAAATGTAGGCGATAGAGTAGCAAGGGGTCAAGTGATAGGTACTGTGCCTGAAGATAAACTAGGCTGTTACATTCATGCCAGTATAGACGGAATCGTCGAGCAAAGCGATAAGGATAAAATTGTTATCCGGGGGGAGGAATCATAATGGAAAAAGCCATAGGTATCATCGAAACAATAAGCATTGCAGGAGGAATTAAAGCAGCTGATGCTATGGTTAAAATGGCTCCGGTTAAGCTGTTTTTAGCACGGCCAATATGCCCCGGGAAATTTTTAGTTCTTATTGGCGGTGATGTGGCAGCCGTGAAGAGTTCTTTAGATGCAGGCAAGAGCACAGTAGAACATTATTTAGCAGATTCGATATTGATTTCAAGTGTTCACGATGATGTTTTTCCTGCTCTTGAAGCTGCTGTTGCAATAGAGGAAAGTGATGAATCACTAAGGGCTTTAGGAGTTATAGAGACTTTTTCCGTAGCGTCATGTGTTATTGCGGCGGATGCGGCGGCAAAAAGCGGTGGTGTAAAGCTAATTGAAATACGTCCGGCTATGGGCCTTGGAGGTAAGGCTTTTGTGACTATGATAGGAGATGTGAGCGCCGTAGAATCGGCAGTTAGCGCAGGTCGGCAACAGGCAGAACCGGAAGGAATGTTAGTAAACAGCATTATTATACCTTCTGTGGCGAAGGATGTTTTGAAAGCACTGCTTTAAGGGGGTGAGTGTTATAAACAAAAAACTTATTACAAAGCAGGATGTGGACAAATGGTATTTTGAAGGCATAAAAGAAATCTATGTAGATGACAATACTATGATTTTACCCGGAGCAAAGGATGCACTCATGGCTGCAGGAATAACAGTAAAAACTAAAAAAGATTGTTCTGAGTTAGAACAAATTAGAAAAGTAGTAGATGAATACTGTAAAGAAAAAAACATAGACGGTGAGGAGAAAGAAAAGATTATAAAGAGCGTTATAGCCAAGTGCAGCATAAATCTTGGGGGTGAATAAATTATGCCTTGGTCAACTAGATTGTTTGGAAAAAATTACACATTCTTTAGCATAAAAGAAATTCTTGCTAAAGCAAGCGAGGAAAAATCAGGAGATATTTTTGCCGGAATTGCTGCTGAAAATAATGCCGAGCGCGTGGCGGCAAAAAGAGTTCTTGCAGAACTTACCTTAAAAGATCTTAGAGAAAATCCAGTTATTCCTTATGAGGAAGATGAGGTTACGAGAGTAATTGACGACGGTCTTTCTCAGGGAATTTATAAGAGCATATGCTCAATGACAGTTGCTGAACTTCGTGAATGGATTTTAAGCCATGACACAACATGTGAAGATATTCACCGTGTGTCTGCCGGTTTAACTGCAGAAATGGTTTCAGCAGTTGCAAAACTGATGTCAAACATGGATTTGGTGTATGCAGCGTCAAAAATCCATGTGGTTACTAAAAACAGAACAGAAATCGGTCTTCCTGGGACACTTTCATATCGTATTCAGCCCAATCACCCTAACGACAGTGTTGAAGGAATACTGGCATCTGTAATGGAAGGCCTTACTTATGGTTCCGGTGATGCAGTTATCGGCATCAACCCCAATGAAGATACAGTAGAAAATACTGTAAAGTTAATGAACGCATCTTTTGACTTTATGATGGACTGGGCTATACCTACACAAAACTGTGTTCTATCCCACATAACCACTCAGATGAAAGCGGTAGAAGCAGGTGCCAGGGTATGCGCCTTCTTCCAGAGCATATCAGGCAGCGAAACCTGCAATAAGGTTTTTGGTATAAGCGCTAAAATGTTGGATGAAGCATTTGACATGATTAAGAAAAAGGGTTTTGCACCAGGACCGAATTTTATGTATTTTGAGACAGGTCAAGGTTCAGAACTTTCCCTCGATGCCCACCACGGAGCCGATATGCAGACCCTTGAAGCTAGAACATATGGGTTTGGTAGAAGATATATGCCATTTATGGTGAACAACGTATCAGGCTTTATCGGACCTGAAACATTATATGATGGAAAACAAATAACAAGAGCGAGCTTGGAAGATCACTTTATGGGCAAACTTTTAGGTCTACCAATGGGAATGGCACCATGCTATACAAACCATGTAAAAGTTGATCAAAACGACCAAGAAGGCGCAATTATGCTGCTAGCTATGGCAGGAGCCAACTATTATATGGGAGTTCCGGGAAGCGATGATTGCATGCTTAGCTACCAAGATACCAGCTATCATGATGATGCAACCCTTCGAGAACTGCTGGGACGCCGTCCTGCTCCGGAATTTGAAAAGTGGCTTGAAAAAATGGGAATTATGAAAGACGGCAGGCTGACGCCAATAGCTGGCGATCCATCAATTTTTGCTACTATGACTCCGTTAGGAAGAAGGTGAAGAAATGACACTTTTTAAAGACGATGAAATTAATACTATAGTACAAAAAGTGTTAGAAGAATTGAAGGATAAGGCAGATCCTGACAAGGCCTGCAAAACAGGGGAAAACGTCCAACCCAATGGCGAAAAAGTCATAGAATTTTCAGATATAACTGAATACAGTTTACTCGAGAAAGTTTTTGTAAAAAATCCTATGGACGAAGAATTTCTTTTAAGGATTAAAAAAACAACACCTGCTCGAATCTGTATAGGTAGAACCGGTCCGCGCTACCTTACGATACCATGGCTTCGATTTAGAGCTGATCACGCCTCAGCTATGGACGCAGTTTTTAGCGATGTATCAGAAGAATTTTTAAACAAGATGGGATTATTCAGTGTGCAGACGGTAGTTAAAGATAAAGATGAATATCTTACACGCCCGGATCTTGGGAAAATTCTTTCCGAAGAAGCTAAAGAAGAGATAAAAAAACGGTGCAAAATGCAGCCGCAGATTCAGGTTATTGTAGTCGACGGTTTAAGCTCTAAAGCTATCGAAGCTAATGTGCCTGATTTTCTGCCCGCACTTTTAGAGGGACTTAAAACCAATGGTCTTGATGTAGGAACCCCGTTTTTCATAAAATATGGCAGAGTGCCGGTAATGGATGACGTAAATGAAGTAATAAAGGCTGATGTTGTAGTTGAGCTTATAGGCGAAAGACCCGGACTTGGGACAGCTACAAGTATGAGCGCATATCTTTGCTGGAGACCTAAACGAGGCACTGTTGAATCTGATAGAAACGTGGTCTCCAATATTCATGCAGGCGGAATGCCGCCAGTAGAAGCAGGGGCACATGTAGCCTCTCTTGCTAAGAAAATTTTTGACAAACAAGGCAGCGGCGTAAATGTAGGTATTTAATTTATATTGCACAAATTTATAACGAAGAGGGGTGTATAGAGTTGAGCATTAATCAAATTATCGTTGATATTATGGTTGTATTTATGGTTTTAGGCGCTATTGATAGGATTTTAGGCAATAAATACGGATTAGGCGAGCAGTTTGAAGCAGGATTTAATGCCATGGGTTCTTTAGCACTTGCAATGCTCGGAGTTGTATCCCTGGCACCGGTTTTGGCTAAAGTATTAGAACCTGTAGTGGTACCTATTTATTCAGCCCTAGGTGCAGACCCTGCTATGTTTGCAACAACCCTTCTTGCATGCGATATGGGCGGATTTCCTTTAGCTATGGCAATGGCTAAAACTAAAGAAGCAGGTCTTTTTGCCGGCATAATTTTAGGTTCTATGATGGGACCGACAATTGTGTTCTCCATTCCTGTGGCATTGGGAATAATCCAAAAAGAAGATCATAAAGCATTAGCTACCGGTATCTTAGCAGGTATGATAACCATACCTATCGGATGCTTCTTCGGTGGTTTAGTAGCCGGCTATGAGCTGGGGATGATAGTCAGCAATCTTGTTCCTATAATTATTGTGGCAGCACTAATTGCAATCGGACTTTGGAGAATACCTGATAAGATGATAAACGGATTTAATGTATTTGGAAAAATAGTTGTAATAGTTATAACGATTGGTCTTGCTGCAATTATAGTCGAAACCTTGACAGGAATTGTTGTAATTCCCGGAATGGCACCTATCAGTGATGGCATACAAATAATCGGAAGTATTGCAATTGTCTTGGCAGGGGCATTTCCAATGGTGACAGTTATTACAAAAGTATTTAAGAAACCGTTGATGTCTATGGGCAAGGCCCTAGGCATGAACGACATAGCAGCTGCCGGTTTGGTTGCCACGCTTGCAAACAATATTCCGATGTTTCAAATGATGCACGACATGGATTATCGCGGAAAAGTTCTTAATGTGGCATTTGCAGTCAGCGCTGCGTTTACCTTTGGCGATCACTTAGGATTTACAGCAGGCGTTGCAAAGGAAATGATATTCCCGATGATAGTCGGAAAACTTATCGCAGGCGTCACAGCTATAATGGTGGCAAGCTTTTTTGCCCCGAAAAGCGCAAGCTAGTTTTTATCTGCCAGCCTAAATAAGAATTGAATAATCCAGGTTTACATATATCCCCTCGGCACTTTTAAGGATTCTGCTTTGAGGGGATATATTAGTTTTACTGCAATTAAAATAGTATATAATAAATATATAGTGTATAACAGATACATAAATAGCAACTGAGGTGAAAAAAATTGCAGAAAAAAATCATGTTTATTGGCGCTTCCGGATCAGGTAAATCTACTCTCATAAAAACACTGAGGGGATGTGGAGAAGCAGTAAAAACCCAGGCAGTGACTTTTGAAGACGGATATATAGATATTCCAGGTGAATATATGGACATAAGACGGCTAAATTATGCAGTTATAACAACGGCTATGGATGCTGATGCTATATTTGTGGTTCAAGACTCTACTTCATCAAAACCCACCACACCGCCGGGCTTTGCAGGAATGTTTAATATTCCCGTCTATGGAGTCGTAAGCAAAATAGACCTGCCAACAGCTGATATAAAAAGAGCGAGTAAGTATCTTGAAATGTGCGGCGTAAAAGGAAAATACTATCCCGTCTCAGCGGTAACAGGAGAGGGAATAGAAGAATTAAGAGAATTAATTGAAAATTTGTGAAGCTGGACATGCTAAAATGTTTTGCTTTATCTAATTTTACAATTTTTCATTGACAAAGCCATATTTATCCGCATATACTTAAAGAAAGAATGTACTTAGAAAATTTTAAGGAGATGTAATATGCAGATAAAACCTGAAGATATCATGAAACAGGCTTTAGAATTGGGAGTGACAAATGCTGTTGTAGTTGATGTAAATAATATAGAGTTTTCGCAAGAATTTCGAGAACTGTGCGAGAAAAATACCTGCCGACAGTACAATATGAACTGGATGTGTCCGCCGGCAGTTGGTCCTTTAGAAGTCTTAGAAAAGAGGGTGCGCCAGTATAAGCAAGGAGTGCTGCTGCAGACAGTTCAAAAACTGCGCAGTTGTTTTGACTATCCGGGGATGGTTGAAGGGGAAGAAAGGCATACGAAGATAATACGAAAGCTGGTAGATAAACTTAAAGAGGAGTATAAAGGTATTGATTTTCTTCCGCTTAATGTGGGACCCTGCACCTACTGCCCCCGCTGCACATATCCCGAAGGAAAGCCCTGCAGGTTTCCGGAGAAAGCAATGGCGTCAGTTGAGGCATACGGTATAAATGTAATGTCGCTTACAAGAAAATGCGATATCCCTTACTATAACGGTGAAAATACGGTATCTTATGTAGCGCTGATTTTATTTAATTAAAATAAATATAGAATAACAGTTCGCAAGACCTGATAAATTTCCTTATCAGGTCTTTACTTTGTACTCGGCTTCAATATAGGAATTTACTACTTGACACGTAATACGTTATGCGATATAGTGTCCATATACTACGTAAAACGTAATAATCGGAGGTGTGTTATTTTGCCAAAAGTGCAAGAATCTCCTTTGACAGAAACTGCATTTCTTATCCTTCTTGCCATGTATAAACCGAATCATGGTTATGGGGTTATGCAATTTGTGATGGAAAAAACTAAGGGAAGGGTCGTATTTGGTCCCGGAACTCTTTACGGCGCAATAAATAATCTTGCCAAAAAAGGCTGGATTAAGGCTCTGCCGGCCGAAAGCGGTGAGAGGAAAAAAGAATATATCATTACAGATTTGGGCAGACTGCAAGTTGAAGCAGAAATGAAAAGGCTCAGAGAAGTATATAGAATAGGCGAGGAGATCCTTAAAAATAAAGGAGTTGAAATCGATGAGAAAATTTAAGCTCTTTCTTGACCCTATTGAAGAACAGACGGTTTGGCTAAATAAACAAGCCGAAAAAGGCCGTAAGCTTGCAAAAGTCGGGAAACTTTTCTACGAATTCGAACCTTGCAAGCAAGGGGAATATCAGTATGCGGTTATTTATATCGGTAATAAGTCTAATCAGGAAAGGCTCGAGTATGAAAGATTTTTGAAAGAAATGAATATAACATTCTATGAAAAGGCTGTAGACTTAGGACACTTTTCAATAGGCAAAATAAAATATAGGCCCTTTGCTGACAAAGGTGGAAAATTTGCAACATCAGGCGGCATGATAAACCGGGAGCTTTTGATTCTTGAAAAAAAGAACGATGGAAAACCCTTCACAATTTATAACAGCATCTTGGACAAGGCAGAAGCATTAAAAGAATATAGAAAACCTTATAGCTACTATCTGGTTTTCCTATTAGTTTTTAATATATATTTTTATCTTACGTCGAAATCAGGTTTTTCGTTTGCAAGCTTTACCAGCCTCAGCGGTGATTGGGGGAAGATTTTGTCTGCGTTAATACTTTTTATTGCCTTAGGCACTATACCGCTTATACGGTGGATAGCGCTTACATCAAAGATTGCAAGACTTGAAAAAGAGGCAGAAGTCCATGAATAGTTGATTGACAATTACCTACTAAAGTTTTATAATGTACTCACATACACCCCCGAGGGGGTATTAGAAAGTGAGGCTCGGTAATGTACGTAGAAAAGGATTTTAACGTAACTGGCATGACTTGTGCTGCTTGTTCAGCTGCGGTAGAACGTAGTGTAAAGAAATTACCCGGTGTCAAATCTGTCACAGTAAATCTTTTAACAAACAGCATGCGTGTCGAATATAATGATGAAACAATTTTTCCCGAGGAGATAATAAAAGCAGTAGAAGATGCAGGATATGGCGCATCTTTGAAAGAAAAAAGCAGAGCAAAGCAGGAGACACAAAAAGCTCAAGGAAAAACTTCAGCAGACAGAGAAATTGAGGATATGAAACTCCGTCTTAAGGTTTCTATTCTGTTTATCATACCATTAATGTATATATCGATGGGACATATGTTGGGCTTGCCTCTTCCGCCTTTCTTATCCGGCGTGGAAAATGCCGTCTCTTTTGCTTTTGCCCAATTTTTATTAGTGCTACCGATTGCGTTCATTAATCGTAAATTTTATACAGTAGGTTTTAAAACTTTATTTAAGGGCCATCCTAACATGGATTCCCTTATAGCCATTGGTTCAGGCTCGGCTCTTATATACGGCGTTTTTGCTATTTTTAGAATGAGTTATGGTTTAGGCGCCGGTAACTTTGAATTAGTTCACAGATACTATCATGATCTTTATTTTGAATCGGCGGCCATGATTTTAACCCTTATTACAGTGGGGAAATTCTTAGAGGCCAGAGCAAAAGGGAAAACTACGGATGCAATTAAAAAATTAATGGACCTTGCTCCTAAAACCGCTAGAGTAGAAAAGAACGGCATAGAAGAAGAGGTTCCCGTAGAATCAGTCAAAGTAGGAGACATAATAGTAATTCGACCCGGTGAATCAATTCCGGTAGATGGTGTGGTAATCGAGGGACAATCTGCTGTAGATGAGTCTGCGCTGACCGGCGAAAGTATGCCTGTAGAAAAACGACCAACAGATAAAGTAAGCGCAGGCACCATAAATAAGACAGGAGCTTTTAAATTTAGAGCAACTCAAGTAGGAGAAGATACGACACTGGCAAAAATAATAGCACTGGTAGAAGACGCAAATGCTACAAAAGCGCCAATAGCAAAACTTGCAGACAAGATAAGCGCTGTCTTTGTTCCTACGGTAATAGGTATCGCGCTCGTCACAACTGTAGGATGGCTTTTAGCAGGTTACAGCTTCGAATTTGCCTTATCGATGGGAATATCAGTTTTGGTTATATCCTGCCCTTGCGCATTAGGACTTGCAACACCTGTTGCAATAATGGTTGGAACAGGAAAGGGCGCAGAGCATGGCATATTGATAAAATCAGCGGAGGCTTTAGAGGCGCTTTGCAGTATAGATACTGTTGTAATGGATAAAACCGGCACTCTCACTCAGGGCAAGCCTCAGGTAACGGATATTGCCCTTTATAAAGCAAAGTCGGAGGAAGAACTTTTGAAAATTGCTCAGGCATTAGAAAAGAACTCAGAACATCCTCTGGCAGACGCTATTTTAAAATATTGCAGAGAAAAAGAAACTCCACTGATTGAAATTAATGAATTCAAATCTATTCCCGGCAAAGGCGTGGAAGGATATATTGATGGGATACCATATTTTGCAGGAAACGAGCAGTTTATGAAAGAAAAGAAAATTGACACAGCGATTGCTGAGCAGCTTTCGGCTCGCCTTTCAAAAGAAGGCAAAACTCCCCTTTATTTTGGAGAAAATAATGCCTTGTTGGGGATTATTGCCGTAGCTGATGTGATAAAACCTACCAGCCGCCAAGCGGTTCAGCGTTTTAAACAGATGGGTATTAAGGTAGTTATGCTTACAGGAGATAACCCAAACACAGCAGAAGCCATAAGACGCCAACTAGATATTGATGAAGCAATAGCAGGGGTACTGCCTCATGAAAAGGATAAAAAAATCCAAGAGCTTAAAAACAAAGGACAAAAAGTTGCTATGATAGGCGACGGAATAAATGATGCGCCCGCTTTGGCAAGAGCTGATGTAGGTATAGCCATAGGCGCCGGAACGGATGTAGCCATCGAATCTGCAGATATTGTGCTAATAAGAAGCGATTTAATGGATGCTGTTACAGCAGTAGAGCTTTCAAAAGCTACAATCAGGAATATAAAGCAGAATCTTTTCTGGGCATTTTTCTATAATATCTTAGGCATTCCAATTGCTGCCGGGGTTTTATATCCTGCTTACCATATAAAACTTACTCCAATGATTGGCGCAGCTGCCATGAGTATGAGCTCAGTTTTTGTCGTGACAAATGCATTAAGGCTTCGCAAATTTAAACCTTCTGCCTTGCCTATATCGCAGTGTGATAATCTGTGTGATGTCAGAGGGCAGGTATCAGTAATTAGAATTTCGGAAAACAATTTGCTACAAAATAAAAGTGAAGAAAAGGAGATTGAAAAAATGAAAAAGGTTTTAGAAATTAAAGGTATGATGTGTGAGCACTGCAAGATGCGAGTAGAAAAGGCTTTAAACGCAATAGACGGAGTTAAAGCGACAGTGAATTTGGATGGCGGACTTGCTGAGGTTGAATCCTCGAATCCGGTGGCTGACGAGGCTCTAAAACATGCAGTAGAAGAAGCCGGATATGAAGTAGTATCCATAAAAGAGGCGGTATGAAATTTGAGAGCTGACAGGGAAAGAGTTTTAAAAAAGTTAAAAACCGTAAGAGGGCAGATAGACGGTATTATAAAGATGGTAGAAGATGATCGCTACTGTATTGATATTTCAAATCAACTTATGGCGTCTATAGCAATTTTAAAGAATATAAATCAAGAGGTGCTTGATGCCCATCTGAAACATTGTGTAACCGAGGTTTTTGATTCAGATGAAACATCAGATAAAAAGCAAAAGATTGATGAGATAATCAAGATAATAGACAAACTTTCTAAATAAAAGTTGTTCATTATTATTTTAGAGGAATTGTTCACATTATGCCGAATAACTATATATAGACTTTGCAGCATATCCAGAAATTTAGGAGGCACACAGTATAAATGAGAGAACCGGTCAATACATGGACGCATTTTATTACATTTTTAGCAGGAATCGCAGGACTTGTCTATTTAATTATATTTTCCTATGGCGATCTTGCAAAGCTTGCGACAATGGGAATTTACGGAGCAAGCATTGTAATTCTTTACGGAGCCAGCACAGCCTACCATTGGGCAAACACTACACCTGAAAAGCAGCTTATACTGAGAAAATTCGATCATATATCGATTTTTATCTTAATTGCAGGCACATATACGCCTGTCCTCTATTATGGTCTCGAAGGAACATGGAGATGGGCCATGCTTGCGGCTATTTGGGGACTTTCGCTAGTAGGCATAATAATAAAGATATTTTTTTTGGGGATTCAACGTTGGGTTTCAACAATGTTTTATATCATCCTCGGTTGGATGGCTATCATTCCAATGTCCCGCTTAATCCAGGCTTATCCAAAAGAAGCCATGCTGCTTCTGTTTTTAGGAGGCCTATCTTACACCATCGGGGGAATAATATATGCTACGAAGATTTTCAACTTTATTCCCAATAAATTTGGTTTTCACGAGGTTTTTCATATATTTATTTCTATAGGCTCACTGCTGCACTTTGTAATGATCGCAAAATTCATATTACCTATGTAAAAGATTATATACTTTGAAATCGGAGGTCTGCCCATGCAAAAGGAATTAGAGGAGCATATAAAGAGCATCCATGAAAATTTTACTATAGTAGATGCACATTTGGATTTGCTTTGGGATGTTGAAAAAAGGAGAAGAAAAGGCGAAAAACAGATAATAGAGACATATCATCTGCCGGATTTTAAGGAAGGCGGAGCAAATATCATAGTTTCATCAATATATATCACCGAAGATTATCTTCCGGAACTTGGGCTTAGAAAGGCATTAGATCAAATTAGCGCTTTTTACTCAGAGCTTGATGAATCAGGGGATAAGATCAAATTTATAAAAAGCTATGCTGATGTAAAAGATGCATTAGATAACAAAATGATAGGGATCCTTTTATTTTTTGAAGGAGTAGATCCCTTGATGAATGATATAGGCCTTCTAAGACTTTTTTATGAACTTGGAGTAAGAGGCGTTGGAATTACTTGGTCAAGGCGAAACTTCGCAGGGGACGGATGTAGTTTTTCTAAAATAGAAGATAAAAAAAACGGCCTTTCAAAATTTGGCGAAGAAGTTGTAACAGAAGCGGAAAAACTTGGTATGATAATAGATGTAAGCCATTTAAACGAGGCGGGATTTTGGGATGTTATGAAAATCACAACAAAACCTGTGATAGCATCTCATTCCAATTGCCGAGCCCTCCACAAAATAATGAGAAACTTAAGCGATGAACAAATAAAAGCCATTGCTAAAACAGATGGTGTAATAGGTATCAACAGTGTAAGCTCAATAGTTGCAGAAGGCCATGCGGATATAAAAGCCTTGGCAGACCATATAGATCATTTGAAAAACATAGCCGGAATAAACCACATTGGCCTTGGATTCGACTTTTGCGATAAAATATTTGGACATAATACGGGTCCAAAGAGCAAAAAAGAAGACGAGGATTATGATGTAGTAAATGGATATCCTGATATTTACAGGCTTACAGAAGAACTTATAGCAAGAGGATATTCCGATAATGAAATCAAGCTTATTTATGGAGGAAATTTTTTAAGAGTTTATGAAAATATCTTAAAGTAGAGGAGGATTAATTATGCAGTACAAAAAGGCGGACCTGTTTAAAAGATTTATTGCCTTGCTAATTGACGATATCGTTGCAAGCCTTCTCGTCTATATTCCTATACTGGGAGCCTTGGTAAGCGCAGTTTATCTCTTAACTAAGGATGCAATAGCTTTTGAAATAACGAAGAATCCGGACTTCAAAAACCGCAGTTTGGGCAAAAAAGTTATGGGACTTGAAGTGGTTTCCTTTGACGGTAGTGATATTGATTGGACAATATCACTAAAAAGAAATCTGCCCCTTGCTATAGGCAGTGCTTTTGGCATAGTTCCTATTATAGGCTGGGTTGTAGGAGGAATTATCGGATTTGTAATGGTAATAGTTGAAGCCTTACTTGTTATAAGCGATGACAAGGGCAGAAGGCTTGGGGACAGATGGGCAAACACCCAAGTAGTAGAAAGCCGGGATATTATAAATCAAGACGATGTAATAGATATATAAAACACTTGCAAATTTTACTTAAAAGGATTGAGCGTAATAAATGTCGATAAAATATAAACTTGTTGTATGTGATTTAGATGGAACACTTTTAAACTCGGCTGAAGAGATAAGCCAAGAAAATAAAAAAGCCGTTAATATGCTAAAAGATGCAGGTATAGAGTTTGCAATAGCTACAGGAAGACATGATCTTATTGCGGCAAAATATATTTATGATCTTGACATTAAGACACCTTTGATAGCTTGTAATGGTGCCCTTATAAAAGATGTCCGCCAAAAAAGAGTCCTCTACGAAAAATTAATACCATCGGATATAACTGCAAGAGTTATAAATTACTGTAAGACCAACTATTTCGACTATCTGGTATATACCCCCGATGCAATATATTATAGCGAAGATTCACAGCGGGTAAACGTAGTGATGAACTACAATAAAAGTGTAAAAGAAGAATTGCGTGCCAAAACACTTAATGTAAAAGAGCTGGATGTTGTTAGAGATAAAATAATAAAAATATTAATTGCAAGCCAAGAAGATAAAATTATAGAAAAATTAGATAATGACATAAATCAAGATAACAGCTTAACTATAGTAAGTTCCGGCAAAGGACTGATTGATATTATGCGAAGCGGTGCATCAAAAGGAAACGCCCTTTTGATTTTATGCGATAAGCTCGGTATTTTGCCTAAAGAAACTGTTGTTTTTGGAGACAGCCATAACGATATTAGCATGTTTGAAGTTGCCGGCCTTGCCATTGCGCCGGAAAATGCAGAAGAGGAAGTTAAAAAAGCAGCGGATTATGTGACACTTTCAAATGACATGTCGGGAGTCGCCCACGCAATAATGAGTATTATTGAAAAGGCAATTTAAGAATAACTTGCTAAAAGGGGTATTTTTGCATGAATAAAAAAGATTGTATCGAAATTGTAAAAGAATATTTTATAAATCGAGAAGATATTTCTACTGTTTATTTATTTGGTTCTGTTGCAAAAAACAGGGCAACGAAAGGCAGTGATGTAGATATTGCTATATTGTTTACCGAAGGCTTACCCCTATTAGACCGCTTTGAGCGAAAACTAGAAATTGCCAATGATTTAGAAGATCTATTAAAATTAAAAATTGATGTCGTAGATTTAGAAACTGCTGATCCATATTTTATACATCAAGTAATGCTTGGCAAGGAAATAATTTTAGATAAGAATACAGAAAGGCGCGTATCTTTTGAAGTTAAAAAACGGGAAGAGTATTTTGACAGAAAATATTTCTATGATCTGTATTACAATCAGGCGCTAAAAAGATTAGAAGAGAAAGGGAGAAAATATCACAATGGTTGAGAAAGAAACGATAGTGAGGCGACTAGCGTTTCTCGAAGAATATTGTAGAGATTTAGACGAAGCCAGGCAAACTATAACCTTTGATACCTTTACAAGAGACAAGATAGTCCGCAGATATATTGAACGAACGTTGCATATGGCAGTTGAAGCATGTTTAGATATTGCAAACCACATTATTTCTTATGAAGGTTATAGAGAGCCTCTTGATAATAAAGATATTTTTCAAGTCCTCTTCGAACAAGAAATAATAGACGAAAAATTAAAGGAAAGCCTTAAAAAAATGGCCCAATTTCGCAATGTAATTGTTCATGATTATGTCCGGATTCAACCTGAAATTGTTTATAATATTCTTCAAAAAAATCTAGGCGATATTTATGATTTTGCAAATATTGTAAAAAACAAGTTTTTATAATTGTTTAAAGTTTAAGCAAAAACATCTAAGCTTGCAAAATCCATAAAAGAAGGAGGGTCACTATGAGGATTGTAGATCTTTCCCAGGGCTATAAAGTTGGTATGCCGCTTTTCCCCGGAACTGCGCCTATTGCAATTAAGCAAATCGCACAGATAGACAATGGAGGCTTTAGGATTACAGAATTTCATGCAGGCGTTCATGTTGGCACGCACTGTGATGCCCCGGCCCACTGCATAAAGGGGGCGAAAACCTTAGATGAAATTCCGTTGGATACTTTTGTAGGTGATGCAGTTATTGTAAATGCTCCGGTAGAAAGAAAAGAGCCGATTGGAAAAGAGGTGCTAAAAAATTGTGAAATAAAAAGAGGAGATATAGTCCTCTTAAAAACCGGGTATTCCAAATACTGGGGCAACCCAAAGTATATCGATGATTCGCCTTATCTTTCACAGGAACTGGCGCAAGCCTTAGTAAAACTTGGCATTAAAGCGCTAGGTATTGATTTTATTTCTCCGGATCCCGTTGAAAGCACAGAGGCACCTGTTCATAAAATATTGATGGGAAACGGAATACCTATAATAGAAAATCTTAATAATCTTGATAAAATAGATAGGCCGCGGGTATTTTTCTCTGCAGCCCCTCTTCTCATAGATAAATCTGACGGCGGCTTTACCCGCGCATATGCTGTATTGGAGAGATAATATATTATACCAAAGGAGAATTTATAAATGGATTATCTAAAAAGAGCAATGGAAATAAAAGAAGAAATAATTGCAAATCGCAGGTATTTACATCAAATTCCTGAACTTGGAATGGAACTTCCGAAAACCAGTGCTTTTGTGGTTGAAAAACTTAAGGAAATGGGCTATGAACCCAAATTGATAAGCGGTTACGGGGTAACGGCTACTGTAGGCAAGAAAACAGATGGCAAAGTAATACTGCTTCGAGCCGATATGGATGCCCTTCCCATGGAGGAAGAAAGCGGCCTACCATTTGCGGCTCGCGGCAAATGCGCCCATACCTGCGGCCATGATTTACATACGGCCATACTTCTCGGTGCGGCTAAGATGCTGAAAGAATCTGAAGAAGAATTAGAGGGCATCGTTAAGCTGGTTTTCCAGCCCGGTGAAGAGCCACCAACATAGGTTTTGCTAACAATAAATTTAAGAAGTACTTAAGGGCAATATTGCTTGTAAACGTCGTTAAGGGTTAAGAACATAAATAGTAAATTGAAGAGGCCTTTGGTAATTTCCAAAGGTCTTTTTTATTTTTGGTGAATACTTAAGTACATCCATATAATGCATTGTACATATGATAACGACATACCCGTTAAGTTATCTTCGTTACCCGTTAGGTTCACCTACATACCCGTTAAATTATCTTCGTAGGTACGATGTTTTCGTACATATAAGTATGCCTATTAGAAATATTAAAAGGAGGTAGGCATACTTATGAAAAATTTGTTTGACAAGATGAATAAGATAATAGAGACAGAAAATGGGACCGAAGTAAGAGGGGCATTGTTTATTCGTGATGATTCAGGAAAAATGGAAATAGGTCTTATGGTTCGATCAATTTTGCATTTAGAGAATGGTAAAAGACGCAAAAAATACTCCGAGATTTTACGTTTAGATTTTGAAAATTGTTTTGAAGAGAGCATTGAAGAAAAATTAAAACCTCTTAAAAGTTACGGATTTATCAATGAAAATGACATAAGAAAAATTGCAAGTTACATAATGATTAATTGGAAAAACTTAAATAAAATAATTGACGATTATAAGATGGATTTCGTGAAAGTGTGCAAAGTTTTACTTGACAATAAGGATAAAGAGATAAGTTTTAATAACAGAACGTATATAACTATATTGACAGGCAAATTTGATGAAATAGCACTGGAGTGTGGTTGGATTCCTTTACATTTGAAAAAGCAATTAAATTTGAACGGTGTGCTTTATAGGAATAGCGGTAGATATGATTATCATCGGCGTAAGGATGAACCAAGGGTCATTTGTATTGATAAAGAGCTTTTAGAAGGAGAGATAAACGATGCTGAAATATAATTACTTTACATATTATGGCGGACAGTTTCAAAGTTTGTATGAGATAAATCTGCTAATTTTATCGGCATGTGAGGAAATTGTAAAAACAGAGAAAACAAATAATAATCGGGGGATTATAGATATAAAGGCATTTGAAGATATCGTTCTTATAGATTGTTTTGCGGGGGCTGGCAATATAATTATAAATAGACCTCCTCTTTTTAAAAAAGCAATACTTAATGAATTGAACGAAGACATTTACTTATTGCACAAACTCATGAGCGATTCAACTAAAAATGAAGAACTAATAAGACGCTTATCAGTTATAGAATACAGTAAGGAGGTTTTTGAGGAGGCCAAGAGATTGAGAGAGACAGAATTCGATAGTTTGGACGAATTCCAAAAAGCAGAGGTCATGTTTACATTATTAAATCAGTCATTTAACGGGGCTATGGGCAGTTGGTCTAATACGGAAGTCCCTAAAAATTATAATGAAAGGCTATATAGAACTTTACAAAAAATTAAACTAAGATATGAAGGCGTAGAAGTAAGGAATGATGACGGTTTGAGTTTGATTGAAGAATATAAAAATGAAAAACATGTGATTTTGTTTTTAGACCCGCCATATTTAGCAGAGACACGCTCGGCAAAAAATGTCTACGAGTTGGAATTTACTAAAGAACAGCACGAGAGGCTTTTATATTTGGTAAAAGACGCGTTATGTAAGGTTATCTTAATGGGTTATAAAAACGACCTTTACGATGGTATTTTATTAAAAGGTGATAAAGGCTGGAGGTCATTTGCTTTACAGGAGACGTTTTTATCGTGTCAGTATGTAACTATAGGAGAGCAAAAAAGAAAAGTTTGTAAACATGTCTGGATTAATTTTGAGCCTAATGATTTAGCGAAATATAAAATAGTAGGGCTTAGAGAAAGTGAGGTATAGCCTCACTTTTATTTTTGCGGTAAAATATACAAAAAATTTAGGAGGAAACTTTATGAAGGTAATGAATACCTTGAATGTCTTTTGGGATAGTCCATTAGAAAAAATGGTGAGTCCTGAAATAGCTGAAAACATAAGATTGGCAATAGACAAAGTTTGTAAAAAAGAAAATTTGAGGATATCCGACATAGCAATAGGACCTGTCAACGATGAATTGGTTGTTACGTGCATTTTACGGCATGTAAATGACCGGGAGGAAATTAGAGAAGGACTTTATTATGTTTATTCGTACTTCGTTGATAATCCTGATAAAAGTCATTTTGATTATGTTGCTACAAAAGAGATTGCAGAGGGGTTTGTATACAGGCCGTTTGAGGACCCGAATTTCATAGAAATTGGACGTGAGATATAAGTTAAATCCTTTAACCACACCGATTTGGTGTGGTTTTTCTACTTTGTATACTACTTAAAAAGTATAAAAAAGTAAAATTTAAGGGGAGGAATGTGCAATGTTAGCTTTATTCTTCGCATACTCAATTTTACTTTTGGTGCTTTGGTTAATGAGGTTAGATTTTGAAATCAGAGAATGGACGAAATCAGAGGAATTCGAAAACAGGATAAAATATATAGTTTACAGGGTCGAATAGACATAGGGAGTAGGAAATGGCATATAAAAAATTTTTATGACATATTATGACATGTTGATATAAATATTGGCCGATAACTTATTTGCGACTACCTTAAAATTTAAAATTTTTCGACATTAGTCTTGACAAAAATTGTCTATTTTTGTATAATTTAAGGGGGCGGGGAGATAAGAAGTCAGAGGACAAAAGCACAAAGGGCATAGAGACACGGCATAAACAACATGAAAGGAAGAGGAGTGTTTAGAGGCTCCTCTTCGATGTTTTTATAAGGCCTTTGGGGCAGAGTAAACAGGGGGTTTGTTCACATGAAAGATTTGAATGAAATGCTGTATGCGGTTAAGTGGATTACGTGTGGTCTTTTATATGACGGTGGGGAAGACAGAGAGCGGCTTCTAAGTCTCCTCAATTACTATAGGGTCATCAACAACATACTTATTGATTTATTAAAACTCGCAGGAGATATAATTAAAGATAAAAAAGTTGATAACCATTTGGTAATGACATTGTTTGATGGGTATTACACATACATAAAAGCGTTTAATACGCTTCTCTGTATGAGTAGTAAGCTTCCTGACCTAGATAAAGACCTAAAAAAGGAGTTGTTGACCATTATTTCAAGGATGGAAGACGTAAGCGAATTTGATGAGGCTACAGATAGATTAAAGGGTTTAGGTTATAATTAAATATTAAAGCTGCCCCATGGCCCTTTTATTAGCAAAGACCATTATTGAGTGGTCTTTTTTGTTTATACGTTTGCACCTTAAAACCTTTTGTTCTTCTTTAGAGTAAATGGTATAATTTATATAGAAAAAAATACTTTGAAAAGAAAGGATTAAGGGATTCCCATGTCAAGGATAAGCAAAGACATATTTATACTATTAGTAGCGTTTATTGTGCTCTTGTCAAATATCCAGATTACGTTAGCAACTGTAGAAACTGGTTTTAATGATATAAAACCCACCGATTGGTTTTATAATGACGTTATCGAAGCCCAAAGAGTAGGTCTTATTGCTGGCGTTGGCAATAACATGTTTGCTCCCAATAAAACAATCAGCTATGCTGAATACTTAACCATACTTACAAGGATTTTAGGTGCAGATACCAGCAACAAAGGCAACAGTAACCATTGGGCGGCCGGTAACATTGAGGCAGCAAAGAAGCTTGGAATCATTTCGGAAGGTGAAGTAACCAATTACGATGCAGGCATTCCACGTGAGGTAATGGCCGTGTTTACTTGCAAAACTCTCGGAGTAAAACCTGGAGACGGTTCGCAAATCATCTTCGAGGATACGAGAAATGCCAGCCCAGAAATTAGGGCTTACATCAACGCCGCTTATAACGAATACTTGACCGAAGGGGTAGGTCGGGATGATAGCGGTAAGCTTCAGTTTGGTTACGGTCAGACAGTTACACGAGCCCAGCTGGCTACAATGGCATTAAGGATTAAAGACTATAAAGAGGACAAAGAAGCATACAAGCAATCCCGTGCAATAGCCCGCAACGCGGCGGAGGAAGAGTGGAAGAAACAGCATAATAGCGGAGGTAGCGGAGGTAGCGGTTCGAGTGGAAGCACTCAACAGCAGTATATTACGTGGAATGGGTATAAGTTCCCTGTAGGGTCGGTGTTCTATAACATGAATAAAGACGGGCATGACTATGGGTTAGACTTTGCAGCAGAAGTTAGATTTATAGCGTACCCAGAACGTTACGATGAGTTATACAATATAATGGCGAGCAAGCTTGACCCTGCAACGGTTAAGGCAGCGATAGACTACGCAAAGACAAAGACGGATAAAAGTCAAGAGTTACCTTTGAAAACTTTCAAAACACCGAATGGGTATGAGATACAGGTGTGGAGCGTAAAATTTAGCTCAACGACTTCATTTAGTGTATTCAAGCCTTAAGATAGGGGTGATGAGTAGGTGATTAAAGCACGTTTTAAGAAGTTGGTAAGCATATTAGTCATGGCAACAATACTCCTTGGAGTTTTTCCAGCGAGTCCTTCTGCTTCAGGGCTAACATCAGGGGATGTAGCTAAAGGTACTAATATAAAAGTGGAACCTGTATCCAGCATAGATGTAAAGTCATTTATCGATACGATGAACAAAGAAATGGTCGAGATATACGGGATAAAGAATGGTGAGTTAGAGTTTCCAGAAGCAATAGCATCAGGAAAATTAAAAGTCAAAGTTTATACTGTTAGTGTGTATGTTGACGGCAAATGGGTGGAATTGGGGTATATATTCGCTTACGGGGACACATTCGGGTATACCAAAAACGACGTAGCGACTATAAACGGTAAGACAGTTTATAGGTATATAGGCAAGGCAGGGTACGATGCTAATGACCCTGGATACGATTTCACTAACATAGAGTTTCCCTACGATGCTTACGTCGGTTGGACTTTTCCAGATTTGCTTCCTGAAGCTAAATATGGTTCACCGATGATAAGTGAGCCTTGGCGTAACCCTGGCATTATTAAAAAGACTCTTAATCCGGATGCCAATAGAGTGCTCTACGAACAAGGTAACCAGGATGCCAAGCAAAAAATCATCGAACAAATCAAACTCGGCATCCAACTCATCCATCCAGAGCTTGTAGGTGATCCAGCAAAATTCAACCAAATTCCCTGGGAAAAATACGTTCACATTTATCAACCTCCAACCTACAGCTCCTGGGGAATGGGCTGCATCTGGCACAAGGATGCAGACGATGGGCAGTTATGGTATAAGACCATTCCTATTGCACCTTACCAGTTAGTTGAGTCCAAATACGGTATAATTACCTTAGGTTTCCTCGATGATGGTAAGGTAGGCACTATAGATATACTCGAGTCGGTAGATAGCAAGAACCAGGAAAGACTGTTAAAAACAATCAGTGAGGATGTAGTGGTACAGTTGTCAAGTTTCTGGGAGCAGTTTTTACAGGTACATGGTCTCCAATTATGGTAAGGACCCATACAATGTAAGCGACGAGGAATTTGATAATGCATTTGATGAGTTCTACAATTCATACTCCGAAAAAGAAGCATTAGCCACAGCATACTCAGACGTTTATTGGTATCAATCGACCCCTTCAAATAGACCTAAAGAGCGAGAATGAAGATAGGATTTGCCGTTGTTTAATTACCAAATTACCAAAAATTTTAGTCCTTACATAAGTAAGTAAAAAAGGCGGGTCATTATCAACTATGAATTAGCATTATCAAATATGGAGACAGCATTACAAATTCATCGTGATACAAAATTCCCACCAATTTTACCTATTTTAACGACCTGAAAATCGGCATGAATCGCATATATAAGTGCGTATATAAGTGGGGACGCACATAGATAGCCCCGCACAAGATAGACTAATGTGGAACTAACCAAGCAGGTAGGTGTCGATAAGGTCAACAGGCAAGTTTGGGAGCAAAGCATGGTACTTGGGCAAGGCTGACAGCTGTTAAAAGCAGTATGCCTTTATCAGGGCATTGAGAATACCTCGTGATGTTTAAAAACGACATGTGATTAAAATCGCCGCACCAGGAATCTGCTCCCAAATCAAAAAGTGGTTACAATTTGATTGTTTTCAATTATCTTGGATTTTTACCTTTGGAATTTATGGTTACATCAATTGTTAAATAAGCAATAAAGCCTGCAAACAGCCAGTCTCAATGACCAGGCAGTTTGCAGGCTTTTTTAGTTGTTTTTCATATTGACGTAAAAAGCTCACAAGCGCTGTCTCAAATGGGTATTTGAAACGCTTGGCATTTAATCATAATTGATGACTTACTTCAAGTGGTAAACCACCAATCATTAGCAGTTTAACAAGCATCTATAAAATTTCAGGAAATACAAGGCTTTTAGGTTTGTAGGCTTTTAATAATTTCCCACTTTTAGTTTAAATATGTATACTACAATTTTAAACTCAATACATGTGTGAAAAATTTAGAGTCTTGAGGTCAATTTTATAACATTTAGTCTTAAAAAAGGCACTACAAAATGAAACTCTGAATACCAAGTCTTTCCCACTTTTATATGAAAAATGGAGACTACAATTTTAAACTCGTAACGATTAAAAAATTTTCGAACTCATGAGGTCAATTTTAATAAGCTTTTTGAGTAGAGTGTTAGAACCATGACCAAAGCAGACCACCAGATACAAAAGCGGCAATAACCGATGAGAGATTATGTCCTATCGTATCGAATCTCATTCGAGTGCAAGGCGTTTGCATGACCTCACATTATACAAATTTTTACGTCTTTTAATTTCATCAAATAACAATAATTTTAAACCTGAAAATAGGCGTTATATGAATGTAAAGTAAGTAAAGAAAAAGGAGGTTTGACAAATGAATTTTAACACTAACATTAATGAAGTTTTAATAAATTATCTTGAGTCAAGTATAAACGAAAGCTACTTGACCAAATATATGGAATGTGTTGGAAGTACCATTTATAAACAGATAAAAGACCCAATGAAAGTTACAGGTTTTTTGTGGTATGTAACGAACGAGTTGATAAAGGAAAATGCAAGTTTAAGGGAGGAAAAACAACGTCTGGAGGCAGAAAAAAAGCATCTGGAAGAAGTAATAAGTCATTACAATAGGAATTATTTACAACGAGCAAGGCTCAAAGCGGGAATTAAAATTGCTTATAAAAAGAATGTAACAATAGAAAAAATACTGGAGTTAAAAAAGAAGGGGTTAACTTTAGACGAAATAGCAAATACATTAGGAGTTTGTAAAACGACCATCTGGAGGCGCCTTAAAGAATTTCAGAAAACACAAGTAACCTTTTAAGCCAATGGGAAGCTGGGCGTGGCAGGAAGGTTAGGCGTGGTTGAGCAGTATAGGGCACTTGGCAGGCATAGCAGGCGGGCATAGCAGGCATAGCAGGTGGGCATAGCGGGCAGGTTGTTTAGGTGTAGCCATTTAGGTGGACTTTGAAGTTTAGCAGTTTAGCCGAAGCTCTCTATTTGAATAAATTGGTAATATGGAAAATTTTGGCACAGCTCCACCGAGCCCTGCTTTCTCAGGCTCACCCAGTTTCGCAGCATGGGCGGCAGGGCAGTAGGGAGGCATCATCAGTCAAGTGCCATCTGACGATTTGGCGGTTTTGAGGGCTCTGCCAGTTTTGAGATTTATCAGTTCTGCCTGTTTTACCAGATTTAAAGACTTGGAATCACAGTTAGGTGGGATTTCACCTGCTTTTAGGCTGGCTTTGAGTCGTTTGGTTTGTGAGGACGACTATCTTTAGATTTACAAGGACGACTATCTTTAAATTTGCTGGTTTTGTGTTTTTATAGTATCGCTATATCACAGGCTTTTAAGTTTATGCAGAATAACCAAGCAAGTAGTATATCCAGCTTTACAAGATTTAAGTTTACAGAGGTTTAGAAGAATAGTGTGATAAATGAGATTTAATAAACTTTAGATTTAAGTGTGATTATCCATTATTTTTGTTGCAATGAACCAGCATAGCTACTTGTAATCAAAATAAATGTGAGTAAAGAGTTTAAATGGAAGGAGGATGGCTCATGCCAAGAAAGAAAGCAGGTGAAGCAGTCTTTATTGAAATTGGAAAGCCGCGTGAGCTGACAGATGAGGAAAGAGATAAAGCATACATTGAAGAGCTTAAAAGAAGTGATGATTTAGAAGCGAACATCGAATTAATCCTAAGGCATTTGGGGCTGTTTACAGGACTTGTAGCCAGGAGAGCATTGAGAGAAAGATGGCCTATAAGCCGCATAACAAAGTTTTATAACGTGACCGAGGAAGAGGTCCAAGATATGATAGATGCGATGGCTTATGAAAGCTATCGAAAATACAATTTACAAAAGGAACTAGGTCTTATCAATGCCGATGAAGACGTTTACGAGCGGATGGCAGACGAAATAGATTTCTTGAGGATTTCGAAAAAGGAATTGCGTCAAAGAGTTGAGAGATACCTGAAAAAGCATTCGGAAGAAGAGAGGTGAAGGTGTGATAAAACCTATTATATTTGAAGGAGATGACTCCTCTTATGGCTGGGATAAACTAACAATAAGCTTTGCATTCGAAAATAAGCCCAAGTTGTTAGCATTGATAAACAAAGAGCTTATGAAATACGGATTAGCTGGCAGAATAGAGGCTTTAGAGGTTTATCAGGAGCTTTTATTATATCTTGCAAGTACCAAAGATTTTGATGCCACTCGTGGAAGAGGGAATCTGGAAAGTTATGTTGTGGTTTGCCTTAAGAACATTGTGAAAAGGGCGGTATCATCTTATTATAAATACGTTAGCCAGTTGGTTTACGACACGGTGTGTGATGATGAGGAATTATCAGCTATCGATCTGATGCCAGATGATGGGAAAATGCCAGATTACATAGATATAGAGGACGAGGTTAGAAGTGCAGAATGTTTGAGGTATAAGTACGGTGTAGACATACCATTACTAGTTTACTTGAGGTTTTTATGCGATGACGATGAGACTTATAGGGGATTGGTTGAGCTGTTATTGGGGATTAAATACGTCTCGGAATTTAGGGCATTGGAGAAGAAGGTGAGGCAAGATGAGGTGTTTATAGCGTTTATAAGTGCATTAAGCAGTTTGGATAAACAAGACGCCTTGAAAGCACTGAAGAAGATAGTTTATGGTGCGGAGAGCATAGAAAGGGCATTGCAAGGTCATTAGGTTCACAGGTTTTCTGGAAACATCTGGGAGGTCAAATTTGGGTTTCAAGAGGGTTTTTATGGGGTTAAGGGTTATTCTATTAGGGTGGTTCGAAAAGAGGCTGTAAAAGGGATTTTTGCAAGTTTCAGAAGGTTTTATTAGGAGGCGGTAGTGGTTGTGGAAAGTAGTTTAAAGAGGGTTTATTTGATGATTGTTAGAGGTTTTGGCGGGTCTAAAATTTGCACGCTTCAAGCCAATAGGCTTTTGTCCATTTTACACCTTCCCTCATTGGGGACTGCAAATTAAATTTGCAGTCCTTTTCTTTTTGTTTGAAGGCGTGCCAAAGTATTTCGGAGACTTCAAATAAGCGTAAGGTTTAACAGGAAAGCTTTAAGGGATTTGCAGGTAAGCATAAAATTTTTGGTTTATCTACCGAGAAATCTACTTGTTAAAAAGTATAAAGTAGAAAATTTAAGGGGGAAGGAGGTGTTTTTATGGGTTATCTCAACCTTACAAATACTACAAGGAAAGGAGATATGTTTATGCGTAGGAGATTTTTATCCCTCATTTTGGTTTTGACCTTAGCCCTTGCAGGTTTGCCGTCTGTAGCAAGTGCAGAAAGTACCGATGGAGCAACTGTAACCATTGAAGGAACGATAAATCCTGCGACAGTTACCATTTCAGCTCCTTTAACGGTTAGTTTTAGCATTGACCCTAACGCAGAAGAGAGCCAAAGGTTCGTGTCAGCTCCTTTTACAGTCATTAATAACTCCAATGCTCCAGTAATTGTGAAGATGAATCGTATAAGAAAAACTCAAACAGGCACTATGACGGTAGTAGCTCCTGATGAATATCAAAACTGGTCAGACCTTAGCAGTGCAGAGTCCGAAACTAAAATAGCATTAGGTATAAACGATGGGACGAAGGACATCTGGTCACCTGCAGAAGAAAACTCTGTAGATAACGCTGAAGGGACTCAGTTTATCGGTAACGAAAGTAAGGAGTTTCACTTAATCGCCAAGCATGGTTTAGCGTTCTCTAAGGCTTTTGTAACAACATTTGAGTTGATACTGTCTTGTGAACTCTACTAATAGGGTGAGGCTTAGCATCCTTTAAGGGGTGCCAAGCCCCCTAACTTAAGAGAGGAGGGTAATCAATGAAAGACAAGAAAATTAGGTTTATTGTAGTTTTACTGTTGATTTTGGCCGTAGGCATAGCGGGCTATATGCTTTATAAGCATAAAAACGTTCAAGAGCAGGTGCCGCAAGCTCCGGTTTTTGGGGAAGGAGAGTTAAAAGATGGGTATATACCCCACATGCCTGTTGAGGACAGGGAGCGCTTAGCCAAGCAGAAGATGGATGCAACCATGTTTACCTCATCGGCAGATGCGGCAGGCTATGTAAAGAATGGTTTAGACGTAAGTTATAATATTTCGAACGTGCCACAAAACAAATTTCCGTTTTATTTCACGGTTAGCGTTGATGGAAAGGAATACTATAGGTCGCCGCTAATACCGCCTGGAAAGAGGATGGACAGCTTTAAGTTGGAGGAACCCTTAAAGCCTGGAGTTTACAGGGCTTCAGTTATGTTGAATGTCTTGGATGAAAACAATAATCCGGTTGGAGCACGTGAGTTAATCATCAAATTAGTTTCCGAGTAAAGGAGGAAAAGAGCATGAAAAGAAAGGCTTTATCGGTTTTGCTTGTTTTGGCGTTAGTAATTGGTTCAATGACAGTTAATGTAGACAGGGTTTATGCGGAGATTTCAGTTGATGGGAATTGGGAATACGAGGTTGTAAATGGTGAAGCATATATTACAGGATATATGGGTATGGCAGGTGAGACATTTATAGTACCTTCTGAAATCGACGGCATTCCAGTTAGAGGTATACTGTGGTTTAGGTGGTTTGACTCATGGAAGGAAAATGTAAAGACTGTAATTATTTCTGAAGGTATTAAGGAGATAGGACGACCAGGATCTAGTTCGACACCTTTTGGCGGTTGGACAAATTTGGAGAATGTAGTAATACCAAGTTCTGTTGAATATATTGGGGGCTGGGCATTTCAAGGTTGTGTTAGTCTAACTAATATAAACCTTCCAGGTGTAGTAGAGATATCAGGTGGTGCATTTGAAGATTGTACCTCGTTGCAAACAGTAAGCTTATCAAGCGCAATAAGAAGTATTGGGTCTTCGGCTTTTGAGGGTTGCAGTAATTTGCAAAATATAACGCTACCTGAAGGTTTAGAGGAGATAGGCGCTCGGGCATTTAAGGATTGTACTTCATTAGTGTCAGTAGTCATACCAAGTACAGTCAGTTATATAGGTTCTGGGGCTTTTGCAACATGTAACAATCTAACAGAAATTACCGTTTTAAATCCTAATACTACGATTTATAATGATTCATCTACATTCCCTTCGCAAGCAGTTATAGTCGGCTATGACCCATCAACAGCAAAGGAATATGCTGTGCAATTTGGTAGAACATTCAGAGTTTACGGGAGCAGTTCAGGTGGGGAAGAACCGCCAGGTGGGGAAGAACCGCCAAGCGGTGAAGAACCTCCAAGTGGTGAAGATTTGATTGAGGGTGATTGGCAATACCGAGTGGAGAATGGAGAAGCAATAATAACGATATATTTCGGACCTGGCGGTGAAGTAGTGATACCTTCAACGTTAGGTGGATACCCTGTAAAAGAAATTGCAATGATTGGACTAATGCATCAAGGAGAAATAAAGAGCATTGTTATTCCTGAAGGAGTAGAACGTATAGGGGATTTTGCTTTCAACATGCTTTATTATATGGAGAGTATTGTGATACCTAATACAGTCAGGGAGATTGGGTATAATGCCTTCGACGAGTGCTATAGTCTTAAAAGCGTAAGCCTCCCTGAGGGACTCACAGTTATTAGTTCGAGCTTGTTTGAAGGTTGTACATCTTTACAAAGCGTGTATATTCCGAGTTCAGTCACAACTATCCATGGCAGTGCTTTCCGTGGGTGTAGCAGTTTAACAGGTGTAAATATCCCGAATAACGTTACTTATATAGGCAGTAACGCATTCGAGGGGTGTACCAGCTTAACGGAAATAGTAATACCGAGCAGCGTTACAACTATCGGGTACGATGTATTTAAAGGATGCACAGGGTTGACAAGCATTACATTTGAAAATGCGTATACAAACATTGGTAATAGTCCAGATACCATTCCTGCAGGAGCAGTAATCAAGGGTTATACAGGGTCTACAGCGGAACAATATGCTAATACTTATGGAAGGACATTTATAGCTATAGACCAACCTCCAAGTCAACCACCTCTAAACTTCACTTACACGATTGAGAATGGTGAAGTTACCATTACAGGCTATATTGACTCTGACGATAGTGTGGTAAATATTCCTGAATCCATAGAAGGTTATCCCGTAACTAAGATAGATACCTATGCTTTTGTTGGGTGTAGAGCAACCACCATCAATTTACCGAGTACGTTGGAGATTATAGACTTTGGTGCATTTGATTATTGTCGAAATTTAACTAGCATAACGATACCGAGCAGCGTGGTCACGATTAAGGACTATGCATTTAACGCATGTGAAAGTTTAACCGAAGTCATCATACTAAATCCAAATGCTTACATTGGTGATTGTGCCGAGACTTTCCCAGAACAAGCAAAGATTGTGGGCTATGACCCCTCAACTGCTAAGGACTATGCCATTAAATATGGTAGGACATTCGAAGTTTACGGTGGAGGACAGTCCGGTGGGGAAGAAGACACAGGAGATGGGAGTAATATTCAAATAATAGGTGAGGTAGGAGCCAGTACGATAACAATTACCGCACCTTTGGTGGTATCGTTCAGCATAGACCCTAATAATAAAGAGCGTCCTCTTGTAACTGAGGACTTGGTCTTAACAAATAATGGTAATGCATCAGTTAATGTTTATGTGAAATCCGTTGAGAGTCAGGATATGCAAATAATTCCAAGTGATTCATACACGGTAGATGGTTGGAAGCGTTTAAGTAAGTTTGAAACCGAGCGGAAGCTAGCATTATTACTAGGCGGTAAAGACCTTGCAAATGCGGATAACTTATTTTTGGTAACTTTGAAAGGTAAAGAGACCAAGTCATTACCGGTTGACGTAAAACACGGTTTGGCATTTCCAATGGCTAAATCGTGTTCGATACAGGTAGTACTTAGTTATAGCTTAAATTAGTTTATAAGGTGCATATAAAAAGTATATGCCTCTCTCTAAGAAATTGAGGGAGGCATAAATTTTTTATTTTTTGTACCTGAAAAACTACTTGTTTGTAAATAAAGTATAGAAAAAGGAATTAAAGGGAGGATGATTTTCATGACCAGAACCGAAGTGTTAAGGAAAATTAAAGAAAAACAGCGTGAGGTGGCAATTCAAGTTGCCCAAGAAGCTTTAAAAGAGCTTGGAATTGAGCCAGGCAAGCTTAGTGTTGATGAGACGTCGTCAAATGTTAGGAGGGACGTAAGCGATTACGAAATAGGACTATTATATTTTCTTGGCTACAGTACTTATAGGATTGCATCAAGGTTGGGTTTATCCGCTGCTGGAGTTAAGTACCGCCTAGAGAAGATGGGAATATATGAGTATGCGAACGATTTGACAATGTATATCAATGGAAATACAGTGGAATAAGGAGAGTGACTATGAGTAGTATAAAAGAGGCATTCATAGAGAAGATAAAATACTTACGAAGTTTGGAACGGACGATAGTAGGAAATGGTGTCATCATTGGCAATGGAGACACCAGGATATATTACGATTTTATAACAGGTAGGGTTCCAACAGTTATCTATAATAGGACTTGGGGTTGGAAGATAAGGAATGATAATAGTGAGCATATTGAAAAAGGTTACTTTAGGAGAAGTGTTCCAGGCATAAATATGAAAGTTTTGAGTCATCATGTAGCTTGTGTAGCTCTAGGATTATTCGATGATGACAATAATTTGGGTCTTGTAGTAAATCATAAAAATTACAATAAGCTAGATAATCGACCTCATAATCTGGAATTATGCACACCAAGAGAAAACAGATACCATGAAGAACTGAGAAGAACTCTCATAAAACACGGCGTTTGGAGGGATGGATTGGCTTTCGAGGCGAAGTTTGCAAGGCAAGCAATACTTGAGTCAAAAGGAGATACCTTAACTTTGTTAAGGATGGTCGACAATTATTTGAGAAGTCACGGATATTTCTAAATATTAACGTAAAGGAGTGGATTTGTATGAGCAGGAAGGTAACTTTACTTGTAAGTTTATTGGTCGTTTTAGCATTTGTGTTTTCAACAGTTCCCACAAATGGAGTGGCTATGGGAAGTGGAGTTGTACCTGAAGGATTTACTCCAATATACACGGTAGAAGATTTGAACAGCATTAGGGATAATCCTGTCGTGCCTGAAGGATTTACTCCAATCTACAGTGTAGAAGATTTAAACAGCATCAGGAATAATCCTTATGGGCAGTACATCTTAATGAACGACATAGACTTATCAGGATATGACTGGGAGCCAATCGATTATTACAATGAAGAGACAGGTGAGCATGAGCCATTTTACGGTGTATTTGACGGTAATGGACATAAAATAAAGAACTTGAGAATTAACAAACCTGACGAAGATATGGTAGGTTTGTTTGCATGTATAGGAAATCGCAATGGGCCTGCAGTAATTAAAAATTTAATTTTAGAAAACGTTGATATAGTAGGAAGACATTCGGTAGGAGGGCTTGTTGGTAAAAACGCTTCAGGATATATAGAAAATGTAAAGGTCATTGGTAATATAAAAGGCGATACATGCGTAGGGGGAATTGTGGGGACGGATATAGGAATTATAAGAAATTGCCATACCGATGGAGTAATAACTGGTAACGATTATACTAGTGAGATAGTAGGACATGGTATTCCAGGACCAAGCATTGAAGGTTGCAGTTCCACAGCAATAGTAAACGGGAAAACAGGAACTTTAACAGGGGGTTATGAAAAATATGGTACAACTTTTAATGGTGCTAGCGACTGGTATGGTTTTTGGGTTAGCTTCAAATATGATAAAGTAGAAATTTACGATTATACGGGAACTCCAGATAGAGAACATGTTGTAATTCCATCACACATTTTTGGCTGGCCTGTGACTGAGTTACATGGTGCGTTTAGTTGTGCTGAATATGTTAAGTCGGTTGTAATACCGGATACAGTTGAGAGATTGATAAATGCATTTGATTATTGTAGGAATCTACACACAGTGGTCGTGCCAGAGTCAGTAAAGTTAGTACAAGGGTCTTTTGGGACTAATACTAGAGAAGGACTTGGTGTCAAGGAGGTTATTTTTGAAGGTATGGATACGGAGATAGACGGAATAGGTGACGTTTTGATTAAATGTAAGGCGGGCTCCAAAGCGCATGAATATGCGTTAAAATTTAATAAAGAATATGTTTTAATACCTTAAGCAAGGAGGGGTTTACTATGAATAAGAGAAGCTTAGAGGCTATAATGAGACGTGTGGTGAAATTAAGAAGCGTCAAAAGGTATTATGTGGACCGTATAATAAGATGTGGTATTGGAGGTGGGGGTGCTCTTGCGGGCGATTTTATTGTAATAAGGGACGTGAAAGATTTTTCGAAAGAGTCTTATTTAAAAGATAGGAGAGACCAATTAGGTTATGTGTATGACTTAAATAATGGTTTAATACAATTTAGTCACAAAAGAAGGTATTTAATGGACGGAGATGCTCCTTTTGGTTGGGAAGAGGTTGCGCCACGTATTTGTATTATAGGTCCAGAAAATCACAACAAAGAAAAAATAAAGCCCTTTATATTTGGGGATGGCGAGATTCCGGAACAATATATAGCTGCTGTGGCGTTAGGGTTTTATGACGACGACAATAATTTGGGATTGGTTGTCAATCATAAAAATTGGTGCAAAGATGATAATAGACCAGATAATTTAGAGCTTTGTACGTTAGATGAACAAAGATGCCATGAAGTTACAAAACAAATACTAGAAAAATATGGATTATTTGAACCGTGGATGGCGTTAAATGCTTTTATAGCGTATAACATAGTCATGTCTGCTAAAGGAAATAAAGATTTGTTCGTAAATGAAGTGATGAGGGCAATTTATGCTTATCCTAAAATAGGCGTGGTATATACTCCCATACCACGATATGAAGTCATGCCTATAGATTTCGGGAAAGATTTTGAAGAAGCATTCCAAGAGGCGAACAGGAAAGATTGGAATTATCGCCCACGGATGATTTAGAGAACATGAATTTAGAACAATCAAAGGAGGAGTTTACTATGGATAAAAAGTTTTTAACTTTTAAGAAAATTGTTATACCGTTTTTAACAGCAATTATGCTTTTAATGCAGGTCAATATGGCATTTGCAGCGGATGTAAAGAACGTTTCGCAAGTAGCAGATAGCAAAATAGTTGTTGTAAGTCAAGTGGGTGGAGTCCTTGAAGAAGCGATGAAGAAAGGATTGGAACAACAAGCTAAATATGATGAGAAGTATTATGCAAAATTAGCGGAAGCTAAAGCGAAAGAGGTAGACTACAATTTCAACGATGTCCACCTAAACGATTGGTTTTATTACGATGTAATGAAAGCGCGTGAATTGGGTCTTATTGCCGGTGTTGGAAATAACCTCTATGCTCCAAATAAGACAATCACTTATGCAGAATTCATCACTATTTTGGTGAGAGTGTTACATGTGGATGTAAGTAAATACGAAAAAGGCAAGCATTGGGCATCGCAAAATATCGAAGCGGCTAAGGACTTAGGCATTATTCAGGGGTTCGAAATCCTTAATATTGATGCGGGAATACCGAGAGAAGATATGGCGAAGTTCGTTTGCAGGGCTTTAGGTTTACAGCCTGTTAATGATGGTGAGGTCATCTTTGCTGATGTCGGGAAAAATGTAAGTGTAGAGGACAGAGCATATGTAAATACAGCGTTTAAGGAGTACCTGATTGAAGGTATAGGGCGTAGCAAACAAGGAGAGCGTTTATTTGGATATGGTCAAACCGTTAATCGTGCACAGCTGGCAACAATGGCTTTAAGGATTAAGGCTTATAAAGAGGATAAAGAAGCCTACAAACAGGAAAGAGCCGCATTAAGACAGCAGGAAGAGCTTATAGCCAAGGCCAATTTGACTTGGGAAGAGCTCGGCAAAAAGGGAGGTATAGTTAGCGAGAGTCAATTGACGCCTGAAATTATCGAGAAGATAAAGAGTATACCGACAGCTGATTATAGCGGGGTGCCTCATAAGATAGGGGACAATGATTTCTTTGAGTGGGGTAATCCTCCTGGAGATAAGGAAAATAGCGATTGGATTGGAGCTATTAAGCGGGCTTTTCCTGGTAAGACGGTTGTAACTTGTAAGGAGTTATGCTTTGGAGATGCGTCTAATTATACGTATTATTACAGAGTGATAGTTGACGGTAAGCAGTTATGGAGGGTAGATGTCGGTTATGGAACCAATGGAAAGCCAGACGTAGGTGAAGGCTTATTTGAGGACGACAATATCTTTGATAATAAGTACGACCCTTACGGTTACGATATGATATGGCCAAAAGAGGGGGTTTATAGGTATGAAAAATAAAATCATTGCATTGGCAGTGATGGTAGCATTTGTATTTTCCATTTTACCAGTAAAATACGTTTATGCGGCTAACAAGCCGCTATTTCCATTTAATGTGGGAGAAATAACAGTTAATTGTCGTGGGCAAAGACCTATTAATGATGAGGATAGACCTGTAATTAGGAGAGATGAGAACGGTAGATTAACACGATTAACACTTTGCGAACAATCCACCTATCAAGATAAACTACCCAATCATTATTATTACCGAACAGTCGGCTATATTATGGCGTTATTAAAAGAACCAAACGTAAAAGATGAAAGTATAATCACATCCAGCTATTACGATAACAATACTTTACGTTTAGAAGAAAATAGAAGGATGCGCGAGTTAATCAAAGAAACACCAGGATATGACTTTGGAAAACCTTATGTAACGTCTTATACCTTTTCACGTCAATTTTTTGACAATCTTTCTGGTAAAGACGTCGTAGACAAGGCAGATTGGCTTTTAAGGATAGGTTTAGTACAGTTTTATAAGACCGACAGTGAAGGTAATGAAGGGCCAGCATTGGGAAGTATGTATGCAGTTCATGAGGATATATTCAAAGACGTTACTCTTGCAATGCAGGACATGATAGCATATGGATTTGTCGTAGATGGTGCCTTTTATCCTTATATTGATGATTTTGTGACAAGAACCAAATATATCAATTTACACACAGGTGAAGAACTTCCAGTTTTTAAGTTTAAGCAGGTCGACATAGTAGAAGATGAAGAAGGCAATATAGTAGATGTAAATATAAGTGATGCAGAATTAAAAGACAATAAAATTTTAATAAAGCCTTATGAAGGGGCCACAATGAAGGAATGGGTCCTTGTAAAAAATCCACCAGAGCCTATAAGTAACAATATCACCTGGAAAGACGCATCAAATTTACCTGGAAAAGTCCAAGCAGGAGGCCCAAAGGAAACACCTGAGATTACGTATTTAGCGAGTCATACAGTGTTTGTGAGATATACTTTAGGAGATAATGACGTAGACCAGCCAGGAGGTCAAATTGGCGGCTCCGAACAAGACATAAAAGGCGATTTAGTTTTATCGGAGAAGCGTATAACGAAGGTGTTCAACCTATCTCAGTTGGGACCCTTACCTAACCTGAAATTCACTTACCCAACGGCGGGCGAGCATATGCATATAGACGCTGATGGAAATGTATACTATGTTGAGCGCAGTAAACCTATAGATAACATATATAAATACATTATAGAGCATAGCAATAACTTGAACAATTTGGCAGTAGCGATAAAAGGGGACAGGTTCACCACAAGGTTTAACGGCACAAACATTAAAGCAGGCACGGCTAAATGGTCTGGAGGTTCAGATACCGTAACGCCAAACCTATATTTCATGGTGTGGCGTGGAAAGGACATGCCTACACTAGCATCCTATAAAGAGCCTGCAAATCATCCATTATTAGCTTTAGGATTAAAGCGAGGGCACGTGCCTCAGAATGATAGGAACTCAGCCGGCGGGTATCAAGACAGCTTAACATCGGACTCAAATCCTTTGGTGTTGGATAAGTCAAGCAATGGGGATTACAGCACAACATTTGCATGCTTGCAGTGTGGAAACAGTAAAACACAGACACATAGTATAAGGAATAAAGCAGCATATAAGGCAACCATAGGCGTTCAGTCATTCATAGGAAGTCCGAATACAGGTAACGCTGTACCTGCAGACAGCACAGGTGGGTTTACTGCACGTGGTGTAACCTTCAACAAGGCAGCTGGGTTCGCGATACCTCATAGCACAATGATTAAATTCTATCCGTATGTACAGATGGGATATGACATCTTCAATGAGTCCGGAGACAATGCAGGTTATACTACAATGGGAGTAAACGTGCTAGCACAGCATGTATCAGCCATAAAAGTTAACGATTACGTTGAGGTAGGTTGGTATAACCCAAATCCTTCAACGAGTTTAATAATCAATTCCAATCAGTGGTCAACTTATGTAAGAGCTGTCGAGGCATTTGGTAAAAACAGCGTTTTACCCGGTGGAGCCTTATATAGCTTAACAACAGGCAATAGCCCAACTAAAGTTGGCATTAGAACATGGCAGGTATACGTGCCCGATGACTTAAGGCAATATTTGGTAGAAGGACGGGAGTTTAGTTATGACAGAGCATTAAAGGCAGACAATGACTTTGCGGCTCAAGTGAAGAACACGTTAGATACATTGGATGTAGTTCAATACGTAAGTAACAATCCGAAAGCAGATAACGCTTTCGGAGGAGTAGAGATATTAGCAAAAGGCGGACAAAATGTTTACGGGAACACCACTTCAAGTTATGACAAGTACTGGCTGAAACGTGGAACACCTCAAAACAGTAATTATGCCAATGAAGCCGATTTAGATGTGCTGGATGAGGATAAGGCGGTTACGTATTACAGAGTTAGGGCGGATGTTAACGGTAATGTTTATATAGAGAAAAGCACTAATGGAAGTAGCTGGACGACATTAGATAAATTGAGCAAGACTGAAGGAGTTGGCGCATTGACAAACGCAGAAGCTAAAGGTTTAGATGAAAGAACCAAAATAATAACCAATTTCGTTCTTGCGTTAGACAGGAATAAAGGCAATGACCCATCAGTTTCAAATGGGCCAGGCTGGTACAACGAGGCATGGGATGGTATCTACGTTATGAGAGTAGACCGGGTATTCACAATAGGCTTTGGGTCACCGAAGGTAAGGAGCGTAGCACTTGACCCGAAATTGACACCACCTTCAGCAAGTATGGGTGATATATTTACACGGTATTACCTGAGCCAATTCAAGGTTAACGAGAAGTCTTATATCAGGGCAAACAAACCGAACGGATATGTCGGGACGTTTAATGGTAGAGACGTGATACTGCCGAATATGGATTACATGTTTGTAAGTCGTAAGTTTTATATACCAAATGCGAACGTCATGGACCAAAAATACTAACTGTCGTTAAAAAATGTATGAAATACAGTTATCAGATAGAAAAACCACCACGTCTAAAGGGCGTGGTGGTTTTTCTATTGATAAGCGTTTGTGAATTTTTAAGTGAAATTTTTAAGAAAAAATTTTGAGTTCTACGTTAACGATTTTTGGCTGTACATTAGCATTTTTTCAACTAGTACATTGGGTATAGTTTTCAGCATTACTGACTATTCTTTTCTGAAACAGGTCAATTAAAGAATCCAAGTTAAAATATTTTTAACGTAAGAAAATAGTTAAAGCAGTTCCATTTTTGCCTTCAATTCTTGCAATGAGGTTTTTATATAAATTTGAGTCGTGGTTATTCTGGAATGACCAGCAAGGGCAGCCACTTCAACTATGTTAAAGCCTTTCTCTAGAGCGTTTTTACAAAAATAATGACGTAATTGGTGTGGGCTCACAGGTTCGATTTTAGCCAAGTGGCAGTAGTGTTTTATCATCTTAAATACGGTAGACCTATTTAATTTTCCTCGCTCGCCTATAAACAGATAGTCTAAATCGCTGTATTTGTATCTTGGTCTGGTAGAGAGCCAGTTATTTAAAGCTTCTTTAACGGTGTTATTTAGTGGAATAGCTCTTTGCTTGTGGCCTTTGCCGAATCGGATGATTAGAGTGTCTTTGATAATATCATTAAGTCTCAAGTTTACAAGTTCCGAGGTACGGATTCCAGTGTAGGCTAACGTATAAAAAATAGCAATATCCCTTGAGATTCCAAAATGGGCAATAGCTTCCTCAAGTCGGCGGAAGCTTTTAGTATCAAGTTTACAAGGCGAAATAACAGATTCCTGGACTTTAATAAAAAAGTCGTCGCTAACTGGATTAGACATTAAAATTCCTTTTTCAATAAGAAAATTACAGTAGGATTTGATAGCTGACAGGTAATTGTTAATGGTTTTTGCATTTAATTTTTTAATTGTCATTAGATAGCTTTTGAAATTACGTATGTGCAAAGGTAGAATCTTATTGTCGAAATCACGACCATATGTCTGGACATACCATTGGATAAAAGCCTCAATTTTTTGAGCGTATAAATTAATAGTACTTTGAGAGTAGGGAGAATTTTTCAAACTGAAAATATACTGGTTAAGAATTTTTGGTCACCTCCATTTTGATTTTGTTGCCAATTCTATCACATCTTTTGTTGCGAGTAAAGGGGTTTTTATTGATTTTTACCGCATTTTTTGAGAAAATACGAAACAAAATTATTATTTTGTTGCGTATTCAAGGAAAAAGTTTTGTGTTATAATACCCAAGGGTTACTAGTTAAAAAAGAGTGAGGGCTGATAAAGTTTGGGGGAGGTGTTGAATGTGAGTAAAGTTTTAGCAAAATTAACAGTCACGAAAGATACAGGTGAGCTTTATGCTAACTGCAAATGGGTAAAGGAATATATCAATAAAAAAGGTCATTTAAATCGTTCTGATGTCATGATTATTAAATCAAACATAGAAAATGAAATGATGATAGCATTTCCAATATCTTTAAAGCTTTATCCAATTATTGTGAACAAGGATATTGCTAGGAGTTTTACCGATATTTTGATAAAGGATAAAGACAATGATAGTTTCGAGATAGACATAATTTCAAAGGCTAAGCATTAAAATCTGTAAGGACTTATAGTTTTTACGGATTTTATTTTGCCTTTGAGACATAAATCTAATGCTTTATGACTTAAAATTATAAAATTTTTATCTTGCTCTCAATTTGTGTGTGATATTTTTCTTAGAGATGAGGCTAAACAAAACGAGAGGTGGATTTTTTGAGCTAAAAAAGTGTGGAAAACTGGGGTTTTCCGAAAAACAAAAGGATAGGAGTAGGAAGGTCAGCAAAGGGTTAATGGTTTATGAGGGCAGTTTTTGAAATGTAAAGGTTCTTTTGACCTAGGAGCCTCAGGCGACATAGATTGAATATGGTATCTGTACCTAAATAGAAAAAGTCTTTAAGCGTTAAATATTGTAGTGGTCTTGAAAATAGAGAATGTACATAAGTTAAGGTTGGTGGTGAAAATAGTTTTGATGGTGTCTTTTCAAGGGTAAAAATAGGTTCGGTTTTTACATTGAGTTGCTAATTGAACATTAAAAAACATTGTACGACTCTAAAAAGTAGGGGGTAAAAATAGTTTCAATAGCTACTTTTAGAGGGTAAAAATAGGTTTGAATTCGACTTTGTATGATTTTTGGTCCAAATGTAAAATTTTCAAGGCCTGCAAGGTCCAAAGGACGTTTATTTTGGTTTTGAATAAACTTGAAAGCAGGTTAAAAAGGAAATTTTATAGGTCTTTTCCATGACTGGTAAGGAGGTCTTGAGGCCTTATAGTTTGCGCTCATAGAATGAGATTGAGATAAAAAGATAAAGTTCAGCAGCAGTATATTTACATGTTTGATTTTGATGTTTTCCCTCAGTGAAGGACCTTTGGCTGTGGTGTGGACTTAAAAATTATGTGAGTCATGGTTTTTTCTTCGGTTGTCAAAAAGACGAGATAAAAGTAATAGTTTTTATGGCTTTTATACAACATGTTATTAACTGGGGATATTTTGTAAAAGAAATTCTGTGGTGAGAAATTCTCAGCATTGGCTGCACAAGTTGAGAATTTAAAAGATACGTTAGCTCTTCATAGAAGGGCTTTTTATTTTGTGGTACGTTTGCTTTTTATAAAGCACGTTATTTTTTTAGTAAAGTACCTTTGCTTTTTGGTTGGGTACGTTTGATTTTGAGAAAGGAAGTTTGTTTCTGATTATAGACGTTCCCTTAAGATGAGGGGACGTTTTCTTTTTGAGGCCTGTACCGTAATTAAGTACGTGTCTGTATTAGCCTAAAAAAGAGCAAGGAGGAAATCGAAAATGAAAAAAGTACAGGCCTCAGAGAAAGCTAATACAGCATATTGGACAGGTGCGCCTAATAAAAATATTGTAGGAGTACCTGGAGGTATTTACATGGAAGACATAATTATAGATGGGTGTGTTTATAGGTTGATTATAGAAGATGGCGTGCCTACATTGCTAAGATTTAATGAGCAGTACGGTGTTTGGGTAAAACTAAAATTTAAGGGCTCCAAAAAAGATTTCAATCTTGAGGATTACATCATAAACATTCTAAAGAATGAGTACTTGAGAAGGGTAAAAGCCGAATTAAGCAACCGGGGTTTTTAACTCCGGTTGTTTTTTAAGTTGTAAGCGTTATAATTTAAGTTAGTTAAATTAATGAAAATAGGAGGCATCATAATGGAAAAAAAGAGAGTCGTATGCTTATATAGAGTATCTACGAAGATGCAGGTAGACCCGACTGGCGATATATCAATGCAGGAAAAAGCTTGCAGAGAATTTATAGCTCAAAGACCTGATTGGGAGTTTTTATACGATTATAGTGAGAAAGGAATATCTGGTTTTACTAAATCAGTTGATGAAAGAGAAATTTTACAGAAAATAAAAGAAGATGCATATAATAAAAAATTTGATGTTCTGTTAGTATTTATGTTTGACCGAATAGGCAGGAGAGAAATAGAAACTCTTTTGTTCGTAGAAGAGCTGACAAAGCTTGGCATAGAGATTTGGTCGGCACAAGAAAAAGAACAATTAGATTTAATGAATCCCGAAGCGAGGTTGATTAGTTTTATCAAATATTGGAAGGCAGGTAGCGAAAGCAGTCAAACCTCAATGAGAGTGGCCGAAAAACATAGGCAGATGACTTTAGAAGGTCTATATCGGGGCGGGGAACCGCCTTATGGTTATAGGCTTGTGGATTCAGGTATTGTAAATAAAAAAGGTAAACTTATAAAGAAATTAGCAATTAACGAAAAAGAAGTTGAGGTCGTTAAATTAATTTATGATTTAGCTTTAAACTATGGAATGGGTGGGCATAGAATAGCAAAGTATTTGAATGAACACGGGATAAAACCTAGAAAGGGAGACGAGTGGAATTCAGCAGTAATTAATTATATGCTTAGGAATCCAATTTATAAAGGCCACCTAACCTCTGGAAAAACAAAAAGAAAAGGAAGTAAGCATCGCAGGGTAAGTCCAAAGGAATGGGTTTTATCTGAAAAACCTTTGGAAGAGCTTATAATAATTCCTGAAGACATTTGGAATCAGGTGCAGCTCGTGAGAAATTCAAGGACTCCAGAAAAATATAGATTAGACAATTTAGATTATAGCCAATACCCTCTGCAAACAAAGAGCCCATTATTGTTTACAGGATTTATATATTGTGGGAGCTGTGGCTCAAAATTATCAACGGGGTATGTTAAGCATGAATGGACCACGAAGGATGGAAAGACTCATAAAAAATCACGGAACGTTTACAAATGTATAAGAAAGACGTCGGGCGGTACCAAATGTACCGGTAGGAGCATCTATTATCCGGAGATGATTGAGGAGCCAGTAATGGATGAGATTTACAAGTACCTGGATACTTTGAAGGACTTAGATTTGTCCCAGGAGATTGATAGGATTTCCAAGCAAAACTTACAAAGTAGCGAAAAACGCATCAAAGAGTTAAAAGAGACAATTGCGAAGAACGAAAAGTACCTCGCAGTGTTGAAAGAGGAGGTACCAAAAAGCATTCTTGGGGAGAGCCAATTTTCGCCAGAAATACTTAATGAGTCCATTCGAGATACGGCTGATAAACTTGAAAAAGCATATAAAGAACTTGAGGAGGCTCAGAAAGAATATGAAAGATACAAATTAGAACTGGACGACATAATAAAAATGCAGAAAACAGTACCTTACTGGCGGGAGGAGCTCGAGAAGGCTCCAACCGAAGTTAAAAAGATGATTTTAAGTGAAATAATAGACAAGGTTGTTGTTTACAGCAATAAAGGAGAAAAAAATTGCTCAATAGAAATAGAATTGAACATAGAAATTGAGGCGTTTTTAAGACTCGCTGATGGAAGGAATAGAGAACCAAACGATTTACATGAGCAAAATATACTCAAACGTCGAAACTCTTGAAGGTGCAAAAGCCTTAATTAGAGATGGCATTCTCGAAAATCCAAAAGTAGATGCAGCAATGGCTGCCCATGTAATACCACTTCTGCCAACTGGATTTATAGGATATAACAAGGGTGTGGTTGCCGCATCTGCCGACTACTTTATAATTACGCTTAAAGGACTTGGCAGCCATGGGGCATGCCCGCAGCTTTCTGTTGACCCCATTAACATGGGTGTTCATCTGCACTTGGCACTGCAAGAGATTATAAGCCGCGAGGTAAATCCGGAGGAAATGGTGGTTCTGACCGTTGGAAAATTCCAGTCCGGCTCAGCAGGTAATGTAATTCCGGAAAAGGCTGTTTTAGAAGGAACTTTGCGGACATTTAATGAAGAAACAAGGAAGTTTGTTCTCAAAAGAATAGATGAAGTTACAAATGGAGTAGTTTCAACATTTCGTGGAAATGCAGATATTAATTACAAAGGTTCGGTATCGTCTCTTAAAGTGGATCCTGAAATGGCAGACATAATCGGCCAAGCCCTAAAAGAACTGCTGGGTGAAAAAAACGTGGCTCAGACAGAGGAGAGAATGACCGGATCTGAAGATTTTGCCGAAATTGCAGCCAAAGTTCCGTCGATGTTCTTCGTAATAGGGACAGGGAGTCCGGAAGAAGGATATCGCTACGGAGGCCATCATCCAAAAGTCGTATTTAATGAAGACTGCCTTCCCATAGGAGCCGCAGCTTATGCCCATGGTGCGGCTAAATGGTTGGAAAGGGTGAGACAGTAAAGCCGTATGTAATAATATATAAGAGGTGTTGTAATGATTTCAACTGAAAACAAAAGCACAAAAGCCCTGCTTTTAGGCATGTTGAATGATATATCCGATGAGGACTCCTTTAAAGAACTGAAACTTTTAGCAGAGACAGCGGGAGTCGAAGTGGTTGGAGAAGCAGTACAAAAAAGAAATAAAATTGATCCTGCATATTACGTGGGAAAAGGCAAGGCTGAAGAAGTGGCGCAAGCAGTAAAAACCCTTGGAGCAAATGCTGTTATTTGCGATGATGAGCTTTCGCCTGTCCAAATCAGAAATTTGGAAGATCTTACAGGTGTCCAGATAATTGACAGAACAATGCTCATACTTGATATTTTTGCTCAAAGAGCTAAGACTTCTGAAGGTAAAATACAAGTGGAGCTTGCTCAACTTCAATATATGATGCCTCGGCTTACCGGGAAAGGGATAGAACTTTCTCAGGAAGGCGGCGGAATTGGAACTCGGGGACCCGGCGAAACTAAGCTGGAAACCGACAGGCGGCATATTCGCCGTAGAATTCACCATTTAAAAGAAGAACTGGAAGACATACAAAAAAGCCGCAAAATTATTACTCAGTCTCGTGCCTATCCGGTAATAAGCCTTATAGGTTACACGAATGCAGGGAAATCTACTTTAATGAATGCCCTGACGAATGCCGGCGTAAAGACTGGCGATAGGCTTTTCGAGACTCTCGATACTACAACTCGAGGCCTTATTCTACCAGATGGGCGAAAAGTTCTCTTATCAGATACGGTTGGCTTTATAAGGAAACTTCCTCATCAATTAGTAGATGCTTTTCGCGCAACTTTGGAAGAAGTAAAAGAAGCAGATCTTTTAATTCATGTGGCAGATGGGTCAAGCCCCACCGTTGAAGAAGATATTGCAGTGGTGAACTCAGTATTAAAAGAACTTGGCATAGAAAAAACACCTATAATAATTGCAATAAACAAAATAGATATAACGGGAGATACAGCTATTTTTATCGAGGGATACAATAAAGACAGCACTATAGGAATTTCAGCGCTTACCGGCAAAAACCTCGATAAACTTTTAGATGCCATATGCCGCATGCTGCCTTCCAATCGTCGCAAAGCCGAGCTTTTAATACCTTATGACAATGCTTCGGCATTAAATGAGATACACCAAAACAGCGCAATCAGCGAGACCGAATATCTAGACGAGGGTGTAAAAATTAAAGGCGAAATCGATATTGCTAAATTAAAAAAATATGAAAAGTATATTATAGGTTAAAGAAGTTTAGAATATACCGGATAAACTCCTTTCATAATCACAGGAGAGAATTGACACAATATATAGTATGAGATAAAATCAGAATGTCTATATGTTGATAATTAAATATTTTATGCACAGGTGCCGATTAGTTTTGGCTAAAAAGGGAAGCAGGTGTAAATCCTGCACGGTCCCGCCGCTGTAATGGGAAGATACTGTAAATTTGCCACTGAGTTTTTTGGGAAGGCTACAGTATCCATGAACCTAAGTCAGAAGACCTGCCTGTGCTAAACACCTTACTCTACGGTCGATAGGGGGCAGGATATGAAAATTATATTCTATGTTTTTTTATAACCTCTTGACTGCTTGCCAAGAGGATTAATTTTTTTTATGGAGGCATATCTATGATTACTCAAATGGTAAAATGCGATGAAGATAATGCGCTTATCAAAACTACAGTTGAGATGTTTTCGAATTACCTGGACAATCGGGACTGGCATGTAGAGGAAAATGCCAATACAGGGAAAAGCGTCAATGGCCTTAATAATTATGTGCGAGAGACTTTTACAAAAAAATACTGGCTATATAAGATATATCCATCAAATATAAGATGTGCCCATGAATCAGGCGATATACATATTCACGATCTGGGTTTTTTTGGCCCTTACTGTGCCGGCTGGGATTTGAGGCAACTTTTAATGGAAGGCTTTGGAGGTGTCGAAGAAAAGATAGAAAGCCGCCCTGCAAAGCATCTTCGCTCATTTCTTGGTCAAATTGTAAATTCTACGTTCACAACTCAGGGCGAAGCGGCAGGCGCGCAAGCGTGGTCCAGTTTTGATACATATTGCGCTCCCTTTATCCGATATGACGGACTTTCATACGCACAGGTCAAGCAATGTCTCCAGGAATTTATCTTTAATATAAATGTTCCTACACGAGTCGGCTTTCAATGTCCGTTCTCGAATCTTACTTTTGATATCAAGGTACCAAATGGACTAAAAAATTATCCGGTAATTATCGGAGGAGAGCCTATAACAGAGGTATACGGCGATTTCCAAGAAGAAATGGATATTTTCAACAGAGCTTTTTGCGAAGTGATGTTAGAAGGTGATGCAAAAGGCAGAGTATTTACATTTCCTATTCCTACCGTCAATATTACCAAAGACTTTGAATGGGACAATCCGGTAGTTGATGATTTTATGAGAATTACTTGCAAATATGGCATACCTTATTTTGCGAATTTCATAAATTCTGATCTTTCGCCGGAAGATGCTATATCCATGTGCTGCAGATTGAGAATTGACACTTCGGAAATAAGAAAAAGAGGCGGCGGCCTTTTTGGCAGCAACCCCATGACCGGTTCCATTGGTGTTGTTACAATAAATCTGCCTAGAATAGGTTATCTTTCAAGAACAAAAGATGAGTTTTTTAAGCGATTAGAAGAAATGACAGAATTAGCCAAGGCTTCCTTAGAAATAAAACGAAAAGTTATCGAAGAACAATCTGAAGCTAACTTATATCCTTATTCTACACATTACCTGCGAAATATAAAAGAAAGAACAGGTGAATATTGGCACAACCATTTTAGCACTATAGGAATTATTGGAATGAACGAGGCACTGGAAAATTTTGTAGGTGCCGGTATAACTGCTAAGGGTGGGCTGCAGTTTGCATTGGAAGTTATGCATTTCTTGCGGAAAAAACTGCTGGAATTTCAAAAAGAAACCGGTCATTTTTACAACCTTGAAGCAACACCGGCTGAAGGAGCATCCTACCGCCTGGCAATGCTTGACTTGAAAAAATATCCTTTTATTACAACAGCAGGAGAAGATGCACCTTATTATACAAATTCAACTCAGCTGCCGGCGGATTACACTGATGACATTTTTGAAGTAATGGAACTGCAAGAAGAACTTCAATCATTATATACCGGCGGCACTGTCTGCCATATTTACTTAGGTGAATGCATAGAGGACATATCAGTATGCAAAAACATCATACGTAAGATTTTTACCAACTATAAGATACCTTATATATCCATAACTCCAACTTTTAGCATTTGTCCGGATCATGGGTATCTTTCCGGGGAACAGACAAAATGCCCAAAATGCGGTAAAGAAACTGAGGTATGGACGAGAGTCACCGGGTATCTAAGACCTGTAAAAAATTTTAATAAAGGTAAAAAGGAAGAGTACGCTAATCGCAAGATGTTTAAAATCAAGGAAAATCAATTATGCTAATAGGTGGATTGCATAAGTGTTCGACGGTAGATTATCCCGGCTTACTCTCGACTGTAATATTTACGTCAGGATGTAACATGAACTGCATTTATTGTCACAACTGGCAGCTTATTTCAAATGGTTCTGATTTGCTATGCGAAGAAGAAATAATACAGTTTCTTGAGAAAAGGCGAGGATTAATAGATGGGGTAGTTTTAAGCGGCGGCGAACCTACACTGCAAGAAGATCTTCTATATTTCGCAAGAAAAATCAAGGATTTGGGCTTCAAGCTAAAGTTAGATACAAATGGTACAAGGCCTGAAGTGTTAGAACCGCTTATTAAAAACAATCTTCTTGATTTTATAGCTATGGATATCAAAGCTTCACCCCAAAAGTATCCAATGATATGCAAAAGCTCGGTATCGATAAATGCTATTTCAAAAAGCATACAACTAATTGAGCGCAGCGGCATAGATTATGAATTTAGAACTACAACCTGGCCGGGACTTTTTAAGGACGACTATATTAATATTTTAAAATGGATTTATAAGGCGAAGACATATACAATCCAGTGCTGTAGAACAAGTGATAACATCCCCATGCAAAACGATTGTTTTAAGGATGTAAAAGACATCTCATCTTTTGAGGTTATAGCAAAAGAATATGTTGAAAATTTTAAAGTCAGGGGTTTCTACGTAAATTAGAAACCCCTGACTTTCCTGTAACATGGTTATTTATTTCTGGATATTAGTGATTATCCTAAATAGGTCTATCAAAACTGCCTTCTCATCTTCATGCGCAAAAGAAAAGTTTTGTAAAAACGCCGCATAACCGTCCTGATATTCTATTCTCTGAGGCTGGATAAATGAATCAGTGCCTGCTCCGGCAAGAAAGCACCATCTCTTACCGAAGCTTTTTGCAAACCATAACTTAGTATCAGGATAGAATTCTGTAATAATTTTGGCCGACTTTTCAAGAGCTGCCTTCAAGTTTTCGCAACGAAAAGATTCTGAAATACAAGATGAAACCATTTCTTTAAATTCATTGCTAAACATAAACATCACGTTGACCTTGCTCGATAAGCTTTAGTTTATCTTCAACGTATTTTCTTCTTTCGGGGCTTTCCTTTTCAAAAGCTTCAAGCTGCTTTTGAATTGCAGCCTCGCCCACCTTACGTGTTTCTTCGGAGGCATAGTCTAAAAGATATTCCTTGAAAGTTAGCACGGCATTTGGCATGCAGTAATTATGAACAAAACCGGGTTTAGCAAGGGACATAAAGTGATCGCCGGTTCTGCCTGCTCTATACCCTGCTGTACAGAAGGACGGAATGCATCCAAAACTGCAAATTTCCCGGACAACTTCATCAAGTGATCTTATATCGCCTAAATGGAACTGTTCTTTCTCAGGGATATAGCCTTTTGCAGCTTCGGCATACCCGCCAATACCTATTCTTGAGCCTGCATCAATCTGTGAAACACCAAGAGGTATAACCTGCCGCCTTACTTCCGGACTTTCCCTGGCAGTCAAAATCATTCCGGTATACGGCACTGAAAGCCTGATTATAGCTACGAGTTTCTTAAAGTCATCATCAGATACTTTATATTTTGTCTCCTGAATAAACGGTGTATCAATAGCCGGCTCTAGTCTCGGGAATGAAATAGTGTGGGGACCTATGCCGCCAAAAGTTTTTTCAAGATGAATGGTGTGATACAGAAGACCCATTACTTCAAACTTCCAATCATACAAGCCGAAAAGCGCTCCGATTCCCACATCATCTATACCTGCTTCAAGGGCTCTGTCAAGTCCGTATAGCCGCCACTGATAGTCGCTCTTCATGTCTCCTTTTGGATGTATTTTAGCATATGTTTCATGATGGTAAGTTTCCTGAAAAATCTGAAATGTACCGATTCCGGCCTCTTTAAGTTTTCTATAACCTTCCACATCCATGGGGGCAGCATTTATATTTACCCTACGGATTTCTCCGTTTCCTGTTTTTGTTTCATATGTTGTCTTAATGGTTTCCACTATAAAGTCCGCATCATACATGGGATGTTCGCCATAGACTAAAATGAGCCTTTTTTGACCGCTGTTTTCAAGAGCTATAACTTCGTCTCTTAATTCTTCCATTGTCAAGGTTTTTCTTACAATAGATTTGTTATCGCGCCTAAAGCCGCAATATAGGCAATTGTTAATGCAATTGTTGCCGATATATAGCGGTGCAAAGAATACTATTCGGTTGCCATAGACATCTTCTTTTATCTGTCTTGCCAGCGAAAACATTTCTTCAAGCAAGTCTTCATCATTAATTTGAAGAAGTTTTGCCGTCTCTGCCGGCTCCAGACGATTTTTCTCCTTTGATTTTGCGAAAATCTCCCGAATTTCTGACTTTTCGGCACCCTTTCCCTTTTCCAAAAGGTCCATAATTTCTTCATCATTAATAAAATCTTGTGTTTTGGACATCAAAAAAACCTCCTAATTTTAAAAATTATTTTCGGAGGCTAAAAGCACCTGATAGATTTTAACCTCCTCAACCCCGGAACGCATCCAAGATCTTAGAATATAACGTAAAGCACCTGAAGGTCAGTAACTACTTTCCTTTCGGTGTATTGAACTTTCTTGTACATTTTATCACTATCTTTGCAAATTTACAATAAGTAAGCGGAGTTTTTCTTAAATAAGCTAATTGTACCTTAAAATAAAAAATTCTTAATAAGCCTCAACTGATAACAGCTTCTAATCATCATTTTGAATGAATTGAAGCGGAATGAAGAATCTTAAAGTCTTTTCTGGCGATAATTAGATTTTGATGGTAATATGATAATAGAAAGGTTTGTTTATAAAGCATAATAGGAGTCAAGCGTGTGCGAAATAGAAAGATACTTATCGCTTTTAATTTTGGTTATAGTAGTATCTATATAGCAAGCAAATAGTCTTGGCTAAAAATCTAATTGAAAACTTCAAAGTCCATTTTGACATATTTTAACGGACAGTATACTTGACTTAGAATGATTTTACTGCTAAAGTAGGGTTCGGGTTCTGTTTATTTATTTGAAGTAGATTGAGGATGGTGGATTAGTATATTATGAAAAAGTTTTCGCTAGTTATCTTTGATATGGACGGGCTGATGTTTGATACGGAAAAGCTTTCCCTGCATGCATGGGAAAAAGCCGGCAAAGAACTAGGCTACAATATTGATGAAAATATAATTGCAGGCGCAAGAGGCTTAAATTCCCAAGATACTGTGCCTTATTTTCAAAAGTATTTTGGCAAGTCATTTCCTTATTCCGCAGTTCGCAAAATACATTCGGCATATTTTGAAGAATATATACAAAAACACGGGATACCTGTAAAAAAGGGTCTCTATGAATTAATAGATTTTCTTGAAACTGAATCAATACCGAAAGCTGTAGCAACTTCTACAGCTAGAGAAAAAGCTCTAAGATGCTTAGAACTTGGTGGAGTAAAAGACAGATTCGATTTGATAGTATGTGGAGATGAGGTAGCAAGGGGCAAACCTGAGCCGGATATATTTTTAAAGGCAGCTGAGAAATTAAAATGTCCTCCGGAAAACTGTATTGTATTAGAAGATTCCGAAAACGGTTTAAGAGCTGCTTTAAAAGCCGGCATGCTGCCGATATGTGTTCCTGACTTAGCAAAACCTTCTGAAGAAATTCGAAGGCTAATATTTAAAGAGTTTAATTCACTTTACGAAGTTAGAGATTTTTTAGAATCAGAATTAAATTCTTCATTCGGCATAAAAGAGGAGTGGGCATAAACCCACTCTTTAATTTTCCTTAAATTTCGCCCTTTAACCCGATTTCTTCCGCAACCGTCTGCATCCCTTTTATGGTTTCTTCAATTACAAAATCTTTGTCAAGCCCTAAAAGCTCTATACCTTTATCAATTACGTCTCTGTTGACGCCCGCGGCAAAATTTTTCTGGTTCCATTTTTTCTTGACTGATTTTACTTTAAGATCCAATACGCTCTTGCTGGGATGAAGCAAAGCGGTTGCTGTGATAAGACCGGTCAACTCATCAATAGCATACAGTACCTTCTCCATTTTCTCTACGGGTTCTACATCGGAACACAAACCCCACCCATGGCTTTGCACAGCCCTTATATAATCCTCCGGCCAACCTTCTTCAGTAAGTATTTCTCTGACCTTTTGACAGTGCTGGTCAGGGTACATCTCGTAATCTAAATCATGAATAAGTCCAATAATAGCCCATTTTTCTTTATCAGGTTCATCAAATATTTCTGCAAAATGGCGCATGACTGCTTCTACAGCCAAAGCATGGCGAATCAGCGCCTCGTTTGAATTATATTTTTTTAAAAGTTCAAAAGCTTCGTCTCTCGTAGGATTTGATGCACTCATGTCTAATCTTCCTCCATAAAATAATCATTTTACTAAATAGTAAACCTTTTAGGGCTTTTGTGTCAAGGCTTTGAAATTTATAAAGCATACACGACCAAATAAAGGATTTTTGAAATGTTTATCGAAATATACAATACGATCATGACACTTTGAAAATGGAGGATTCAAATGAAGAAAATTGCCTTAGTTACAGACAGCACGGCAGATCTTCCGGAAGAAATTAGAACAGAATATGACATTCATGTTGTGCCGCTTAAAGTGAGGTTTAAGGATAGAGAGTATCTAGATTATGAGATAGCCGGAGATAAATTCTATGAGCTTTTAAACCAGTCAGATGAACTTCCGACCACATCGCAGCCGTCGCCGGAAGATTTTAGAAGACTATATGAAGAATTACTTGAAGAATATGATGAAGTAGTATCGATACACATTTCTTCGGGCTTAAGCGGCACAATAAATGCAGCAAATGTTGCCGCTGAAAAATTTGGCAACAAGGTTCATATCGTGGATTCCAAAACAATTAGTCTTGGAATAGGACTTATGACAATGGAAGCTGCCGAAATAATAAAAACGGGCGTTGATGCGGCTAAAGTTGTTGAAAGACTTTCCGAGGTTAGAAAGAATGTAGAACTTCTTTTTACATTAAATACACTTGAATATCTGCAAAAAGGCGGCAGAATAGGAAGAGTTCAAGGGATAATGGGGACACTTTTAAATATAAAGCCCATCGTAAGAGTAGGAGATGACGGCATATACCAGACTTATAGCAAGGCTAGAAGTCAAGAAAAGGCTCTCAAGACCATCATTCAAGCTTTCGAGGATATGTCCCGGGTAAAAAAATGCAAAATGCTTGTTGTAGCCCACGGAGCAGCTGAAGAAGCAGGACTTTATCTTAAAGGAGCTTTAGAAAGCATCCTAGGGATAAAAGCCAAGATATTTACCCAAGTAGGTCCGATTATAGGGGTTCATACAGGACCAGGCACAGTAGGAGCAGCAGTTCTTTTTGGATAAGCTGCAGCAAGTTTAATAGAAAATTGCAGAAATTTATGATATAATGGTCGCAGACAGGGAGGGAAGGTGATGGATATGGCAGAAAAGGAAATCAACGCCGGCGGAGGAAATGACGAACAAAAAATAAAAGGACCTTTCGAACCTAAAATTTATGAATCCGGCTACTTCCTTCTATCACAACAAATTAACAGTTTAAGAGACAGTGTGGATATAAAGTTTGATTCTACAAGAAAAGAAAATGAGGCAAGATTTAACAAGGTTGACGAGAAGTTTACAGAAGTTCGCAGAGAAATCCGAGCTCTGTCAAACAAAACTGATGCAAGATTTGACAAGGTAGATAAAAGGTTTAATGAAGTTAGCAAAAAGATTGATAACTTAGCTGATAAGACGGAAGTAAAGTTTTCCGAGGCGTACAGTGAAATCAAAGCGCTCTCTGATAAAACAGATACGAAGTTCAACAAAGTAGATGAAAAGTTCAGTGAAGTTAACAAAAAGATAGATATCTCGTCAGACAAAACTGAAGTAAAATTCAATGGAGTTCATGACGATATTAAGGCACTATCTGATAGAACAGATATGAAATTTGGCGAAGTAAACGAAAAGATAGATAGTTTAGCAGACAAAACTGAAGAAAGATTTGATAAAATAGATGAGAAATTCAGTGGAGTTCATAAGGAGATAGAAACCTCATCAGACAAGACAGAAGTAAAATTCGATGGAGTTCATGACGAAATCAAAGCTCTATCCGATAAAACAGATACGAAGTTCAACGAAGTTCATGACGAAATTAAGGCATTATCCGATAGAACAGATATGAGGTTCGATGGAGTTCATAATGAAATTAAAGCTCTATCTGACAAGACAGATATGAGGTTCAATGAAGTCCACGATGAAATCAAGGGTCTATCTGATAAAACAGATATGAGGTTCAATGAAGTCCACGATGAAATCAAGGCTCTATCTGATAAAACAGATACGAGGTTCAATGAAGTTCATGAGGAAATCAAGGTATTATCTGACAAGACAGATACGAAATTCGGCGAAGTAAACAAAAAGATAGATAATTTAGCTGAGAGAACAGAAGTTAAATTCGAAGAAGTTCGCAGAGAAATTGGCGGACTTCAAAAGTGGGCTTTTGGTTTGATAGTAACGGTGGTTCTAGGTTTCATAGCTATTTTCTTTAAATAGTTTAAAAAGTCGGGACAAAACTTGTCCCGACTTCAAAAATCCCTTGTCTACTTTAAATATCGAGGTTCTTATATTGCAATCTATTTGTCGAATTCAGCAAGAAAGAATACTGGTTGTGTGCACGAAATATCAATATTGCCGGCGCATGTCACAAGGACGCAAGTAGCAGGTCCTGCAGTCTTTTTTATATCTACAGGAAGATTCTCTTTCCATTTTAGATTTAATTCAAGGGATGAAGCGAGCATTTCGGCTTCATTTTTTATTCCCTTCGATCCAACCGGAACAATATCGTGAACATTTGGTGCTTCAAGGAGCTTTTTTATAAGAAGCGTTGAAGCAATTTCAGGATCATCTAATAAAACTTCATTTCCTACTTTAGGCTTACCCAGACAATATAGTTTGTCTTTTGGCTGTGTTGCATTTACACGCAGCTCATTCTCTTTGCAAATTCCAACAACAGTTATGCCAAGGCCCGTCTGAGATGTTTCCATATTTTTTTCTGTACTTATTACAATTGGCACATCAAGACATACTTCATCCAGTTCATCTTTAATTCCGGCAAGCATACCCTCTCCTGTAGGATTTGGTTCATTGCAGATTGCAGCGGTTAAAGCTTTTGGGCAGGCTCCCACTGAAAAAGTTTCCATTAGCGCAACTCGACTGGTAAACCTTCCTACTATATACGGAGGAACCTTGACAATATCCAATGATTTTTCACCTACTGCCCCGCAAGAATCGCATGCTACTACAAGGTATATATCCTCTATTAATTTTATAAAACTTACATCCCTATTAGACACATTTAAAATTTTTTTATTCACAGGACTATCTCCCATTAGAAAATCTTGCTTTAGCTGTACTAGAAATAGCTTTATATATAAGTGCAGAAACAATAACATTTGCAGCAGAAGCTACTAAAAGAGGAACTAGCATGGATACAAAAAATGCCATTCCGAATTGAGGAAAAACGATAAATGTGGCAGGTGCCACAACGCCATTTAAAATAGATACTGCAACAACTGCTAAAGGAAGGTTCTTTTTCCCGAGGTAGCCATATATAGCTGCAAATGCCGCCATCTCAAGCGCTACTATTATGTGAATGGGAAATGTCATAGGGAATCCGGCAAAAAGACTTGTAAAAAGGTGGCCCAATGCTGCAGCCAGTGCCCCTAAACCCGGTCCTAGCAAGAGAGCCGCTACAAAACCCGGCGCCGAATCAAAGGCTACCGTTCCTGTAGGACTTGGCACTTTAATCAGTGCGCCAACTGCGCTTAGAGCGATAAACATACCCGTAAGCGCTAATTGTCTGGTCTTTTCTTGTTCCATAAATAATCATCCTTTCATATTTTTTATTTGTTAAATTGCATAAGGTGATTTTGAGAGAAAACAAAAAGTCCACAGTCTAATTTGATATTAGACCGTGGACTTTACCATCATCCCCGGAAAACCGATTCTTAAGGCAGGTCTCCTGGCTGAGGTTCATAGCTGCTTAACCCTTCCCGGCATTATAGCCAGTGGATATTTTAAGAAGCTCCCCTTTACAGTGGCGGGACCGCACCGGATTTGCACCGGACTTCCCTATTCTCCCAAACGGGCACCTTAAGCAATTTTTTACTTTAACTTAATTGTAGGCAATTTTAACAAAAAAGTCAACAAGATAATTTTAAGATGATCGCGTCAAGTAATCTTAGGTTTTTTTGTAAGACCTCTGCCAACCTTATACAGAACAAGCAAAAGAAATTAAATCTGTTTTAACTTATTGATTTTAAATATTGCAGCTTTCAAGAAGAGATTTAATGGCATCTGATGTAAAGCTCTTCTTGTAGTTTAAGATGGGAAGAGATGTGCCACCTGCACGTATCATTGAAGTTGCCTTCTTTAGTTTTTGTTTTTCATAAGAGATAACATCTGGTAAAAGGCTAATTGGTTCTAAAGATTTATAGCGCTCCTTTAATATGGCATCTTTAACAGATA
>NZ_DF976996.1 GCF_001485475.2 Tepidanaerobacter syntrophicus
ACTTGCACGACATAGGAAAGAACATATTCCGCAATATGGCTGAAGCTGCAGGATTTCAAGTCTATGACCTTGGAATAGATCAACCTGTAGAAGCCTTCGTAGAAAAAGTTAAAGAAGTACATCCTGACATAGTAGGACTTAGCGGAGTACTCACCCTTGCCCTTGAAGCTATGAAAGAGACAATAGACGGCCTTAAAGAAGCAGGTCTAAGAGACGAGGTTAAAGTGATAATAGGAGGCAACCCGGTAAACCAGGAAGTGTGTGAACATGTGGGGGCAGATGCCTGGACGACAAATGCTGCTGAAGGAGTAAAAATATGCCAGGGGTGGGTTAAGGAAAAAGAATATGAAAAAAGCAAAAGTAACTAGCAAAGGCTGCATTATAAAAACAAAATAAATAAAAAGGGGATTTAAGGAGAGGATTTAAATGAAGCAAGAAGCTTCAAAAAAGGTTACAAGTAAACTTATAAACAGCTATGGGTTTGTAAGCTTTGCATTTAATTTAATGATGATGGTAGCTGTAACCTACTATGCTTATTTCCTCACTGATGTTGCCGTGATAAACGCAGCTTTAATGGGAACGATTTTGCTGATTGCACGGATTTGCGACATGATTTCCGTACCTATTACAGGCGGCATCATACAATCCGTTCAGCTTAAGTGGGGTCAATACCGCTCGTGGATTTTGCTTGCACCGCCGTTTACATGTTTGTTTTTTATTTTAATGTTTACCAATCCTGATTTTGATCCAATAACTAAAGGTATATTTCTTGGAACATGCTATGTTATAGCACATATTTGCGTTAATTTTGCATTTAATGCACATGCAGGCTTAATAGCAGTTCTGGGAAAAACTCCTCAAGAAAGAATGACACTTTCGCAAAGAAATGTCCAATTTATGATGGCGTCCAGCATCGTGTTTTCATTAACCTGCATGCCACTAGTAGAATTTTTTGGCAAAGGAGATCAGGGAAGGGGATTTTTATTTACAGTAGTGATATTTGCTATTATTCAGGTGTTGGGGTATTGGAACCTATTTCGCCAAAGCGAAGGCTATGATTATTATGACCCAAATAAAAAAATGGGGAAAGGCGGCATAGGTATTTCTCCTGCAGAAATGTTCCAGCAATTATTTACGAATAGCCAGCTTCTAACACTATTTACTGTAAGTACTTTACAAGCACTTAGCATGTTCGGAATTTCCGCATTATTGTCATACTATTACAAATATGTAATAGGAAACCTTGACATGATTTCTATCCATCTTTTTGGCACGGCGGTATGTAGCTTTATTGGCAGTCTTATTGCCCCTTATATTATAAGAAAATTAGGAAAAAAGAACACATATTTACTAACTACAATAGTTAACGTAATTGTTTTTACTATAGTCCGTTTAACCGGCGGAAGAAACCCGGTGATTTTTATAAGCCTTGCAAGCCTTGGAGCACTGATAGGAGCAAGCGGTATGGCCATGGGAGCTGCCCTTTATTCTGATACAGCGGAATACGGAAAATGGAAAACAGGAAAAGATGCTACAGCTTTTATAATGTCTATGTCTGCAATGCCGACAAAAATCGGAGTCGCATTAAGCGGTGCAGTAGTAGGGTATGGCCTTGCTGCGGTAGGCTACGATCCAACAGTTGGAACAACACCTGAGCTTGTAAACAGCATAGTAGATCTTACTACATCTATACCTATAATATGCGGCGTGATAAGCTTTATACTTTTTGCCATGTTTTATAAGCTTACAGACGAAAAAGTTATGGAAGTAATGGGGCTAAATACACAAAATGAATAAGCTTTTGTTTTAATGTATAAAACGCGAAATACCGCTCTAATACTAAGGAGGAGTTTGGATGAATGTAAATGAGCTTAGAGAATATCGTACCAAGCTGTATGAAGATGTTTATTCAGGAATTATTCCAGACAGATTTCCTGTTCATGACGGATTAAGTCCGGAATATCTTATAGAATATGCAGGCAAAGATTTCATGACTACTCAATACCAATATACAGAGGAACTCTTAGAAGAGATTGGTGAAAAAGCCATGGAACTAGTACGTGGAGACAGTTTTTCGATGGCTTGGGTTAGAAATCCAATAGCAATCATGTTTCAAAAATCCAAAGCTTTTGTAATGAGCAAAACCGGAATGATTCAGCATCCGGAAGTTTCAGGATTTGAAGCTGATGAGTATGATGAATTTATTAAAAACCCCTTTGAATTTATGGTTGAAAAAATTATACCTAGGCTAAATCCGGGCCTTGATACAGATCCGATTGCAAGAAGCGTGAATTTTACAAGGATAGTTTTAGCTCAAATGGATCAGCAGGAAGCATTTGATAAAAGCAATCAAAAATTAGTGGAAAAATACGGCTTCTTCTCCCCACCACCTGGAACAATGGGCCTTCAGCTTGTGCCTTTTGACTTTTTAGCTGATTTTTGTCGAGGATTTACTAAAATAGTGGTTGATATAAAGCGCCAGCCTGAAAAAGTACTCGAAGCAATGGAAGCACTAATGCCTTATGCTATATGGGCGGGAAGGACACCTGAAACTTCAATTTTTGGAGCAAACATGATAATGACTCATATGGCCACATTCCTAAACACAAAGGACTTTGAAAAGTTTTATTGGCCAACCTTTTACAAACTTTGCCACATTTGCGCCGAAAGAGGGCAAGCCATGTCTATATTCTGTGAGGATGATTGGACGCGTTACATCGACTACCTTCAAGAATTGCCCCAAGGCACTAGGCTTGCAATGGAATACGGTGACCCTGTCAAATTTAAGGATAAGCTCGGTAAAAAAATGGTACTGAGCGGATTTTATCCAATATCACTGCTAAAAACAGGGACTAAGCAGCAATGCATCGATAAAGCCAAGGAACTAATAGACATTTTGGCACCTGGTGGAAATTATATATTTGGTTTTGACAAACAAGCACTAAGCATAACCGATATTAATCCTGAAAACTATGTAGCAGTAATGGAATATGTGCTTGCAAATTCAAAATATACAAATGCCGGCAAAAAGGTCACAACTGCCAAAAAGGAAGATTCTGTAATAAAGTTTTCACAAAGTTATCCTGAATTTAAATCGAAATATATAGTTTCGTATGAGGAATTTATCAGCGACTACCCGCCGGTATGTGAAAAAGTAGATCCTCTTATGAGAAAGGCATATAATAAATACACTGATATGGTTATACCTTATTTGTCATCGATACTCTGATTTATTAGAATATGCAAAACTGCAGCCGTTTCAAAAATCATCGGCTGACGCAAATTAAGAAGGTGAATATTATAATGAAAAATGCCAAAGAATTGCAGCAAGAAAGGGCCCAGATATTTCATGATCTTGCTGATGGAAGGGTCCCAAAAAGAGTGCCGGTAGGCGGCAATATTGGAATAGAGTTTTGCATTCAATATGCCGGACTACCTCTTGCTAAAACTCAGTGGACATTAGAAGGTGTAGAAGAAGCGATGGACAAGGCCTGCCAGATAACAGGTTCAGACCTTTATCCGCTAGGGCCTGCAAGACCGCCTATAGGATATCAGATATTAGGCTCTAGAACGAACGTTATGGGTTCTAAAGGATTTATTCAACATCCGGAAGTATCTGTTATGGAGGCGGATGAATATGATGATTTTATCAAAAATCCTCATGAATTCATTATGGAAAAAGCACTTCCAAGAATGGACAAAGAATTAGATACCGATCCAGTCACTCGCTCTATTGTATATGCAAAAGCAGTTAAAGCACATTTTGATTATCTTGATAGATATGCACAAATAGATGAAAAACTTATAGAAAAGTATGGTTTTTATAGAATACCACCAGAATCTGCCGGCATGGCTCTTTCTCCCCTAGATTATATTGCAGATTTTCTCCGCGGTTTTAAAGGAATAGTTATGGATCTGAGAAGATGCCCGGAAAAAGTGGCAGAAGCATGTGAAGCAATCCTACCTATGATAGTAAAAATGGGCACACCGCCGGTAATTTCAAAATACGGACAAACATTTATGCCATTGCATATGGCTCCGTTTTTAAGGACAAGCGATTTTGAAAATATTTATTGGCCTACATTCTCGCGAACAATTCAAGCATTGGCGGATAAAGGACAGAGAGTCTTTATGTTTTGCGACCATGATTGGATGAGATACCTAGATCATTTGTATGAGCTTCCTGAAAATACATGCATAGCTTTTGAATTTGGTGATCCAAAGGTAATTAAAGAAAAACTGGGCAAAAGACATATTTTATCTGGTCTTTATCCGATGACATATCTTAAAACAGCGACAAAACAAGAATGTGTAGATAAAGCAAAAGAACTTTTATTTTAGATATAATGGCTCCGGGAGGCAGATACTATTTTGATTTTGACAAGAGCTTGATATCAATAGACAGCGCAAATATAGAGAATTACACTGCAGTAACACGATATATTGCTGAAAACTCATATTACAACAATGCAGGTGAGCCCCTTGCTTCTGATGCTAATAAAGGAAAAAAATTTGTTGATACTGGAGAGATAAAAGCATTTAAATCTAAATATTATCAAACATGGGAAGAATATAAGGAAAAACATCCGAATATTAGCCCGGAGTTAGAACCTATAATAGCTCAAAAACTTCAGATGTATGAAGAAATGCTTTTTACGTTTTTCTAAGGTTACCTTAATTTAGCATTAGTGTCCGTTTGTAATTTTTTAGTAAACTACACTATATACCGGCCTTACCGCAAAACTCGAGGGAGATTTAGTAGGGTCGGTATATTGCTTATATGTAATCAAAAAATAGTATAAAAAATTAATGTTCAAAAAAGTATTGACAGTTTTTGTTAAGTCTTGTATACTTAAAATATAACTTGTATATACATATAACTACAAGAGGAGGTTTCCATCAATGTCAGACTTTAAACATTTAACCGAAGCTTTAGGAAATCTTGATGAAGAAGAGGTGCTTAGAATCTTAAAGGATTTTGTAGCATCAAACCCTTCTCAGGAAGAAGCCC
>NZ_DF976997.1 GCF_001485475.2 Tepidanaerobacter syntrophicus
AAAAGGACTTGAAGAAGGGCTGGAAAAAGGTCAAGTAACAGCTCTTGCGAAAACTGCACTAAAACTACTTAGCAGAAAGTTCGGCCCTTTGCCGGAAGAACTTAAATCCAAGATATCAAAATTAGATTCAGTTACCCTAGAGATAATAATCGATGGCATCTTTGACTATGAAAGCTTAGATGATGTGAAAAAGTATATTAACTAACTATAAGGATCTGGCACCCGACTTTTTCAAAAACAGACAGGTGCGGCAATTACGGTAATTAGCGGTTTTGTTGAACAGCACAGAGGGACTGACCCCTTGTGCTGTTCATTTCTCGAGCTTCGTTATGAGTTTTAAATAAGCTATTGCTTAAGTAAAGGCGTGGAAGTATCTTTGCCATCTAGGAGCTTTTTTAACTTCAATTGCTCACTTTCTGTTAGAGTACGAAATTTCATCAATATCTCTCTTTCTTCATTAGAAAGAGGCAGTAGCTCCAAGTCTTGCCTCTGAAGTACAATCTTTTCAGGATACACCTCTTTGTGATAGCTTGTATCTTCGCCAGTCATAAGCCAGTCAACAGATATTTGAAAAAATCTACTCAAAGCCAATAAAGCATCAAATCTAGGCTTTGCCCTTCCTCTTTCCCAATCTCCGACATTTCCTGGAGAAACTCCTATTTCCTTAGCCAATTCAGCTTGTGTAATTCTTGATTCTTCTCGCAAGTGTTTTATCCTCTCACCTATTTCCAAGATTTAAACCCCCACCGGAAAATAAGTTTTTATCCACAAAAAAATACAAAGGGACAGTTATTCTACCTGAGTTTTCTTGAAGCCATTTTATTTATTACCATTATTGTGAGGATTTGAATTTTCTTTTCTATGAAGAGTTAAGTCGTATTTTAGTTTTAGTATCAGCATTATTTCCTCTTTATCTCGCAAATCCAACATCCGGAAAATCCTTATAAGTTTACTTTCCTCGTCTGATAATCCTGTCATATCAAGATATTCCGTCTCGCCTTTAAGCAGCCAATCAGCAGAAACATCTAGAAGTTGGCATATATTTAACAGCATATCAGCTTTAGGAAATGACCTTTCTTGCACATAATTAGTAATTGTGTCCTGGTTTACTCCGAGTATCTCAGATAATTCTTTTTGAGTGTATCCCTTCCGCTGAATAGCCTCCTTTAAACGTTCGCCAAAACCAGGTAATAAATCTATTTCACACACCTCCAAAAATGAAATCAGAAATATTTAGTATTAAGGCTTGACAAAATCCGAAAATATTCGTATACTATAAAATAACAAGACATTCTTAAAACATTTTTAATAATCATAGCCATGTTATTGACAATATAAATATGAGCAGTCCTAAAAGTTCGCAAAAGGCGGTGATAATAAAAGTCAACTTTAAAAATCAATACATAATTTAACCGGGGGTTAGCATTATCGGTGCAAACCCCGGCAAACTCTACTTTAACTATATGATACTCTAGTAAACCATCTAAATCAATAAACTTTTATTACAGAAGATGTAAGGCGTCTTTTACGTTGTAATTGTAATTAATTAGCAGAAAGTGAAATTTATAGCAATATACAAAGGAGTGATTTTTTGAAAAAACGAGTAGCCGTAATTGGAAGCAGTGGTGGAAACCTTTACAATCTTGGCGGAAAAGACCCTTTTGGATTAATTAAGGAAATACAAATGCAGCTTGATGCTGCCGATATGGAGCTTGCTTATGTTCAATTTATTGCAGCAAGCACTTCTATGGATCAAGCAAAACCTTCTACACCTGCAAAACTTATAGTTTTAGAAAACGGTCAATTAAATGTAGTTTATGAAGGAAAGCTGGAGGATGTAAATAAGCGGGCAAGAGATTTCGATAAAGTTTTGGCAGAACAAATAGAAAACGGAGAGATAGATGCGCTTATTCTTGTGAGTGCCGATCCTAAAGGAATAAATTCCGAAGCAATAAAAGCCGGAGCAAAGAAAGGCATACCTGCTGTGGGAACAGGAGGCACATCATGCGGAATTGCCCGGTCTATGGGTTTAAATGTTGTAGCGGCCTCAGGGACAACAGGTTCTACAAACCGCACTCGAGCGGTGTCTTATACAGCAGGCCTTGCAAATTATTGGAAAACAAAATATAAACCGGTGATTGGTTCACTGAAAAAAGAAGATGTATCCGAAGAAAATCCGTTTAAAAGAATAAACTTTCGAGGCATAATGGTAACTTCTTTACCGGCATTTATTGCAATGGCGATAACAATAGCTTTGAGTAGGGTGCCGGGTCTTAGTATGTTTAATGAAGTTTTTGAAACGATGATAAATGCGCTTCCTGTCGTAGTTTCTGTTGTTGCTGCAAAACAAGTATCGGGCTTTGATGAAGTGGGTATTGTGGCAGGTGTAGTGGCAGGAGCCTTGTCTACAAAAGGCGGGGTTCTAGGCGGATTACTTGGTGGAATAGCAGCGGGAGTAGCGGTTCCATATATTGTATCATTTAGCGTAAAAAGGAATTTCCCGGCAACTACTGTCAATATTCTATCCGGCGGCTTATCTGGATTATTATCCGGCCTTGTAATGTATTTTGGATTTTCACCAATAGCCTTTGCGGCAGGTAATGGTGTAAGATTACTGATTCAAGCAGCTTTAAACTATAACCCGATAATAGCTGGAGCGGTTGCAGGACTTTTAATATGGCCGGCTATAATCGGCGGTGTTTATCATGCCGCTATCTTACCCATAATTCTTTTAGAAATGGAAAAGTATGGGAACAGCTTTTTGGGAGCCATTGATGCAATTGGTTTAGTAGTTACTGCAGCAGGCATTACACTTGCGAATATAGTGTATCCGCGGACAAAAGCTGATAGAGTAGCAGCGGCGCCGGGCTTTTTTGTGTTAATGGCTTTTGGAACTTTTGTTGAAGCGGCTTATCCGTTTATGTTTGCTGACAAACTAGTATTTGCTACAGCGTTAATTAGTGCTACTTTAGGCGGGGCAGTTGCAGGTTTTTTCAATGCTAGAGGTATGGGATATGTTCCTATATTAGTTGCACCATTCATGTCAAATAATCCGACAGGATTTATTTTATCAATGCTCACAGCATTCGTAATTGCGTTTGTTTTGACAGCAATGGCAAATCGTTTACACAAAAATAAAAGTACGGAAAATAAAGCGGAGGTGCAGTAAATATGATTAAAGGCGATATGAAATTAAAAAGAGAAAGGGCTATTCAAAAAGTCTGGGATGCTATAAAAATACATAAAGGGACAACTCTTCTTAGCACTGGCATAACAGGAGATGATGCTAGAATGGCAAAAGCAGCAGTTGAGGCAGGAGCTAAATTGCTTGAACCAAATCATCCGGCAGTTGTTTTAGCAAGAGGTTTATATGGGGCTGGCGATATGCATGAAGCTGAGGCGGTAAGACATAAACTTCCCCTGGAAGAAATGTTAAAAGTCATATCCGGTGTTAGGAATGCGGTGGGGGAAGAAATTTTTATTACTGTTGGGGTTCCGGGAGGATTTGCAGAAACTCAGCCGACAATTTTAGCAGATGAGGACTTTTACAAAATTGCTAGAGCAGGTGCAGATTGTTTACATACACATAAAACTAATCTAGAAGACCTTGAGGAGTGGGTTGAAAAAGCTCATAAATACGGATTGTTAGTTGATGCATATATTGCTCATCCTGATGATAAGCATTTACTGGGGATACCTGCCAGGACGCCAGAAGAAGTTGCAGATGCTGCACAAAAAATGGAGGAGCTGGGAGTAGACATGATAGGACTTATGACAGGAATGACATATGAAGGTGTTACTGCAGGCGGCATGCATCCGATAGTAAAAGAAAGAGTCGAGGCTCTTGTAGAAACAGTAGAAAAAGCTCCTACGCTGGCAGAAGGAGGAATAAACCTTAAAAACTTTAGAGCTTTTAAAGATACCGGAGTAAATATTATAGTTGTAGGCACATCGTTTGATCAACTAGCTGCAAAAGCAGTGTCAGACGCCGTAAAACAATATATTAACATAGAGTGAAAAAGGAGATATTGGAGAAACTTAATACTGTCATCCTGAGTACCTCACAATCGTCCTAAGCACTAGCGAAAGATCTTTCGCTAGCAGTACCGCCTGCCGGCCATGCCTAACTTTGCTTTTAAGATTCTTTGCTTCACCACGTTTCACTCAGGATGACATAGATTAATTTATTTACAATGACAGAAATGGTAAAAACCCGGCATCAAAAGGTGCCGGGTTTTGTCTCTGCAAAGGCAAGATTTTCGGTGCCAACAATGCCAATAACACAATGGGTCAGTCTCCTTGTGCTGCGTGTTACTTAAGATCTTACCCCCTACTATCTTCTTAAATTATAAGGTATAATAGGGTAAAGAGGTGATGAAATGGGAATACAAAACCCCCATGACAAATTCTTTAAAGAAATATTCGGCAATGTAGAAGTAGCAGAGGACTTTTTTACTAACTACTTGCCTCAAAGCATATTAGATATTATAGACCTTAAAACTATTGAACTTCAAAAAGACAGCTTTATAAACAAGGACTTAGAAGAAAGCTTTTCAGATCTTTTATTTAAAGTAAACATAAATAATACACAAGGCTATATCTACTTTCTCTTTGAACATAAAAGCTATCCATCAAAGGACATAGCATTTCAACTCT
>NZ_DF976998.1 GCF_001485475.2 Tepidanaerobacter syntrophicus
CGAGATCACAGAAAAACTAGCCTTTTTTATCCTGGTTTCATCAAAAAATATCAAAAACCAAGATTTGCTCTGGAAAATATAGGTTTTTTAAAAAACAAAATAAAAAAAGATGATACTTTTGCTGCTATCCTCTTTATTTTTACCGCTATTGCGGCTAGTTTCGATTGTATGGACACGCTTAACAGACCGTATCCCCTTGCTCGATACAGCCCGTGAAATCGTTTAAGTTCGGCATTTTTGCCTTCGATAGAAGCTCTCTTTTTGTATTTTTCCTTAAACTCCTCGGTTTTTTGGTACTGCGATATTTCATAAAACTCCGGTGTATTTAAACCTACATTGAGAATTTTACGCGAACTTCTTTTGCAGCATTTATCGTGTATGGGGCATGCCTTGCACTGATTTATTTCAAAATAGTATTTGTAGGTTTCTTTTTTGTCTTTTTTAGATTTAAAATGCCTCCTTTTTTCTGTTATGTTGCCTTGGCTGCACTGCCACTGGTCGGAGTCTTTGTTATATGTAAATTCACTTTCATCGATTCTATAGACTGATTCGCTTACAGGTATATAGGCTTTTGCATTTATTTCTTTTATATCATCCAGTATGGGTTTTCTAAAATACGCTTTATCTGCATAAACTTCATCAATCCTTATGCCGGCTTTTTTTGTTTGTTCAAGCATTTCTTTTGTGTGGTTTCCGTCGGTATATGCTCCGTTCGCTGTTCTTACGCAAGTGATGATGCGTTCATCCGTTGTCATGGCAAACTCGGTTTTATAGCCGAAATAATTATGGTTTTTACTTTTATAGCCGACTCTTGCGTCTTCGGCTATTAGCGAACGCACTCCTTTTTGATTTATAAACTTAGGGGCGTCTAATATTTCCTTAGCTTTGTTTATTGCTTCCTTGGTCTTTTGTTCATTTGCGGATAAATTTTCGTTTACTTTATCTATTACAGTCTCTAAGTATTCTTTCATTTCGGCCTTAGCCTCTTTATGATCTTCAATTTCCTTGTAGGCCGGCGCTTCGGGTATATCTTCTAAGGTTTTTCCCGTTTCCTCTGTATATGTTTTAATGATCTTTTTTCCTAAATGTTTCATTAACCGTTCAGGGGTTTTTTTAATGGTAGTTGCTTGTATATGGGTAGTATCTATGCTTACGCTGCCTCCTTCTATGATTCCCTTTTCTACACATTGTCTTACGATTTCTGTTATGATTTCGTCTAAGGTTGATTCCTCCAAGCGATGGGTCCTGAATTTTGAAAGCAGGCTTTTATCCGGAAGGGCATCTTCAGGATTGAGGCCTATAAAATACAGGTAGGCAAGGTTTATGCTTGCTTCCTCTATTACTCTTTCATCCGAAAGGTTATATAGATGCTGCAAGAAAAGCAGCTTGCACATCATTTCCGGTTCTTTTGCAGGACGGCCAAACTCTTTGCAATAGCTGCCTTTTAGCAGTTCGTTGATAAAAGAAAAATCAACCACTGAATCTATCCTTTTTAGTATGTGATTTTCCGGAATTTTGTCGTACAGCAATGAATGAAAACTCAGTTGCTTTGGCTTAAGTCGAAGCATTAGAAAAACCCCTTTTGATTGGTATTTGATCATACTTATATTATACCATGAATAAGGGGTTTTTGGTACCTTAAAGCCAGACATTTCAAGGCTTTTAATCATTTTCTTGTGTTTAATTTTAGAATCAGATTTCTTTTATGGGGGGGACTTTTTCAGTGGTCTCGAACCGTCCCTCTGTGCTATTCTTTCCTATTTTATCCCATATGCTGTGTTAAAAATAAATAAATTCAAAATCAGTTGACAATTAAAATATACTGGTATATACTAGTCTTGCAAATGCATTTACAAGTGGTTCTTTAAATTAATCTGAATATTGTAAAAAGGAGATGATAAACCAAACAATCTTCAATTTTCCCATTAAATTTCATTACTCAATCATAAGGGGGAAGGTAAAGTGCTTGATGAACTTTTCAACAAAATAGTAGATATGGATGAAGAAGGTGCAGTAAGTCTTGCTAAAGAGTATCTTGAAAAAGGCGGAGATGCTCAAAAACTTCTAGATGTAT
>NZ_DF976999.1:0-85000 GCF_001485475.2 Tepidanaerobacter syntrophicus
CGAGACCACTGAAAAACTAGCCTTTTTTATCCTGGTTTCATCAAAAAATATCAAAAACCAAGATTTGCTCTGGAAAATATAGGTTTTTTAAAAAACAAAATAAAAAAAGAGGATACTATTGCTGCTATCCTCTTTATATTTACCGCTATTGCGGCTAGTTTCGATTGTATGGACACGCTTAACAGACCGTATCCCCTTGCTCGATACAGCCCGTGAAATCGTTTAAGTTCGGCATTTTTGCCTTCGATAGAAGCTCTCTTTTTGTATTTTTCCTTAAACTCCTCGGTTTTTTGGTACTGCGATATTTCATAAAACTCCGGTGTATTTAAACCTACATTGAGAATTTTACGCGAACTTCTTTTGCAGCATTTATCGTGTATGGGGCATGCCTTGCACTGATTTATTTCAAAATAGTATTTGTAGGTTTCTTTTTTGTCTTTTTTAGATTTAAAATGCCTCCTTTTTTCTGTTATGTTGCCTTGGCTGCACTGCCACTGGTCGGAGTCTTTGTTATATGTAAATTCACTTTCATCGATTCTATAGACTGATTCGCTTACAGGTATATAGGCTTTTGCATTTATTTCTTTTATATCATCCAGTATGGGTTTTCTAAAATACGCTTTATCTGCATAAACTTCATCAATCCTTATGCCGGCTTTTTTTGTTTGTTCAAGCATTTCTTTTGTGTGGTTTCCGTCGGTATATGCTCCGTTCGCTGTTCTTACGCAAGTGATGATGCGTTCATCCGTTGTCATGGCAAACTCGGTTTTATAGCCGAAATAATTATGGTTTTTACTTTTATAGCCGACTCTTGCGTCTTCGTCTATTAGCGAACGCACTCCTTTTTGATTTATAAACTTAGGGTCGTCTAATATTTCCTTAGCTTTGTTTATTGCTTCCTTGGTCTTTTGTTCATTTGCGGATATATTTTCGTTTACTTTATCTATTACAGTCTCTAAGTATTCTTTCATTTCGGCCTTAGCCTCTTTATGATCTTCAATTTCCTTGTAGGCCGGCGCTTCGGGTATATCTTCTAAGGTTTTTCCCGTTTCCTCTGTATATGTTTTAATGATCTTTTTTCCTAAATGTTTCATTAACCGTTCAGGGGTTTTTTTAATGGTATTTGCTTGTATATGGGTAGTATCTATGCTTACGCTGCCTCCTTCTATGATTCCCTTTTCTACACATTGTCTTACGATTTCTGTTATGATTTCGTCTAAGGTTGATTCCTCCAAGCGATGGGTCCTGAATTTTGAAAGCAGGCTTTTATCCGGAAGGGCATCTTCAGGATTGAGGCCTAAAAAATACAGGTAGGCAAGGTTTAAGCTTGCTTCCTCTATTACTCTTTCATCCGAAAGGTTATATAGATGCTGCAAGAAAAGCAGCTTGCACATCATTTCCGGTTCTTTTGCAGGACGGCCAAACTCTTTGCAATAGCTGCCTTTTAGCAGTTCGTTGATAAAAGAAAAATCAACCACTGAATCTATCCTTTTTAGTATGTGATTTTCCGGAATTTTGTCGTACAGCAATGAATGAAAACTCAGTTGCTTTGGCTTAAGTCGAAGCATTAGAAAAACCCCTTTTGATTGGTATTTGATCATACTTATATTATACCATGAATAAGGGGTTTTTGGTACCTTAAAGCCAGACATTTCAAGGCTTTTAATCATTTTCTTGTGTTTAATTTTAGAATCAGATTTCTTTTATGGGGGGGACTTTTTCAGTGGTCTCGGACGGTTCTTTTGTGTTGTCAGACAACACAAAAGAACCGTCCCCCTGTGTTCACCCCTGTGTACCTTGTGTACCTTGCTTACAAGCCGATATCTTTTCGGTAATGCATGCCCTCAAAACGTATTTTTGATACAGATTCATAAGCTAATTTTCTTGCTTCATCAACATCTTTCCCTAAAGCGGTAACTCCAAGAACCCTGCCTCCTGCAGTAATAATTTTCCTGTCTTTTTCTGCTGTTCCGGCATGAAAAACTATGCTTCCGTTCTTTTCGGCATCGTCTAAACCACTTATAACTTTACCTGTTTCATAATGGCCCGGATATCCGCCGGAGGCAATTACTACGCATACTGCAACTTCGCTTTTCCATTCTATTTTCGCATTCGTTAGATCGCCATCTATTACAGCCTGCATAACTTCCACCAAATCAGTTTTAAGTCTTGGAATTACAACTTGAGCTTCCGGATCGCCGAAGCGGCAGTTATATTCAAGAACTTTAGGGCCGTTTTTTGTAATCATGAGACCGGTATATAGAACTCCTTGAAAAGGAGCTCCTTCGCTAGCCATTGCATCAATTGTCCGCTGTATTATATCGCGTTCTACTATTTTTGCTATTTCGGGAGTATATGCAGGGGCAGGGGAAACTGCCCCCATGCCGCCTGTATTTGGCCCTTTATTATTGTCAAAGACTCTTTTGTGGTCTCTACTGCTTACCATAGGCACCGCTCTTTTTCCGTCGCAAAAAGCCAACACTGTTACTTCGGGCCCCTCTAAATATTCTTCAAGAACTATGCAGGAGCCGGATTTGCCAAAGGCTTTATCTATCATCATGGTTTTTACCGCTTCTTTGGCAGTGCTTCTGTCAGGAGCGATTATGACTCCTTTGCCTGCAGCTAAACCATCAGCCTTTACTACAATCGGCATCGGAGCAGTGTCAATATAGGATATGGCATCATTTGGATCCTTGAAAACCTTGTAATCTGCTGTTGGTATATTATACTTTTTCATCAAGTTTTTAGAAAATATTTTGCTTCCTTCTATTTGAGCTGCAGCTTTGTCGGGACCAAAAACAGTCAATCCTCTGTTTTTGAATTCATCTACAATCCCTGCTACAAGCGGCGCTTCCGGCCCTACAACGGTAAGATCTATGTTATTTTTCTTTGCAAACTCAGCAAGTCCTGGTATGTCTTCTGCAGCTATATTTACACATGTTGCCAATCGGCCGATACCGGGGTTTCCGGGCGCAGCATATATTTCGTCAATTTGGGGGCTTTTGGCAAGTTTCCACACAATCGCGTGTTCTCTGCCTCCTCCTCCCACCACTAGGACTTTCACGCAAGGCGCCTCCTTTATTAGAATTTACTTACTTTTTAATGTTTGAAATGCCGCATTCCTGTAAATACCATTGCTATGTTATATTTATCGCAAACTTGTATAGAGTCTTCATCTCTTAGCGAACCACCGGGTTGGATAATTGCCGTAACACCTGCTTTTGCCGCTGTTTCTGCAACATCCGAGAACGGGAAGAATGCATCAGAGGCCAGAACAGAGCCCTTTGCCTTGTCTTTTGCATGAGCTATGCTTTGTTCTGTGGGCCATATCCTGTTCACCTGCCCTGCGCCTATGCCTACGGTCACAAGATCTTTGGCTAAAACTATGGCATTAGATTTTACATGTTTTACTACTTTCCATCCGAACAGCAAGTCCTGCATTTCTTTCTCTGATGGAGCACGTTTTGTTACGACTTTCAAATCTTCCTTGTTAAAATCTTTTGTATCCAACTCCTGAACCAGCAAACCCCCGGATACTTTCTTCATGTCAAGACCGAAGTCGGTTTTGCCGTTAAAATCTACTTCAAGCAGGCGTAAATTTTTCTTAGTCTTAAGTATTTCTAAAGCTTCCGGTTCAAAAGCCGGAGCTATAACGATTTCTAAAAATATCTTTACCAGCTCTTGGGCAGTTTTCGCATCCACAGGTCTGTTAAGGGCTACGATCCCGCCAAAAATCGACGTAGGATCGGCTGCATACGCTTTAACATATGCATCGTAGATATTATCGCTTGACGCAACACCGCAGGGATTTGTATGTTTTAAGCCAACGGCTGTTGGTATATCAAATTCTTTAACTGCCTTTAATGCAGCATCAGCATCGTTAATATTATTAAATGAGAGCTCCTTGCCCCATAACTGCTTTGCTCCTGCAAGGGTGCCTTGATGCCTTCCAATTTCTCCATAAAAAGCAGCTTTTTGGTGTGGATTTTCACCATAACGCAAATCCTGGATTTTTTCATAAGCTAATGTAAGATCATTTGGAAATTCTATAGTTTTGCAGGTTTCTTTTTCTCCAGCCAAAAGCTGTTTCTCTAAATAATCAGAAGTTAATGCATCGTAATGAGCTGTATGTTTAAAAACCTTGCAGGCAAGTTTCATTCTCTTGGTTATATCTATATCGCCTTTTTCTTTTAGTTCTTGGATTACCGGTTCGTAATCTGCCGGATCTACGATTACTATAACGTCTTTATGGTTTTTTGCTGCAGATCTGAGCATCGACGGGCCGCCGATATCTATATTTTCTATTGCTTCTTCTAAGGTTACGCCGGGTTTCTCTATGGTTTCTTTAAATGGGTAAAGATTGATAGCGACTAAATCAATAGGCTCAATTCCCAATTCTGCAATTTGCTGCATATGAGCTTCGCTATCTCTTTTTGCCAGGATACCGCCGTGTATTTTTGGGTGCAAGGTTTTGACTCGGCCTTCGAGAATTTCAGGAAAGCCTGTAACATCAGATACGGGTGTAACTTTTATGCCCGCATCTTGCAAGGCCTTAGCAGTACCTCCCGTCGATAGTATCTGTGTTCCTAAATCGCTAAGGCCTTTGGCAAATTCTATAAGGCCTTCTTTGTTTGAAACTGATATTAATGCTCGTTTAATCATTGCCATCCTCCTGTTTGATTATTTTTACCCTTCGGCCTTCAACTTTCAATCTGCCTTCAGCAAATAATTTTACGGCCTCGGGGTATATCTTATGCTCCTCCTCTAAAACCCGAGCTGCCAGGGTTTCGACAGTATCATCATCCATTACAGGTACAGCTCTTTGTAAAATTATAGGTCCTGTATCCGCACCTTCGTCAACAAAATGAACCGTCACACCGGTTATTTTGACTCCATAATCCAGGACGGCTTTGTGAACCTTCTCGCCATAAAATCCTTCACCGCAAAATGCCGGAATAAGTGAGGGATGAATGTTCATGATTCTACCGGCAAAAGCTTGAACAAAATGTGGTGAAAGGACTTTTATAAAGCCGGCTAAGACAACTAAATCAACGTTATGGCTTTGGAGAATCTCTATTAGTTTGTCTTCGTAATCCTCCTTAGTGCTATAATTTTTCGGAGCGACTACATATGCCGGTATATTGTGGTTTTTTGCCCTTTCTATGGCATAAACACCGCTTTTGCTTGAAATTACTAATTCCACACTTCCCGGAATATAACCGGATTCTGACTTGTCGATTATCGATTGAAGGTTGGTACCTGAGCCTGATACAAGAACCCCAATCCTTAACTTCGGCAAAATACCACCCCGCCTTTTCCTTTAACTGCCTTGCCTATTATCCATGCTTTCTCACCATTTTTCTGCAAGACATTTAAGACCTCATTTGCCGCATCGCAAGATACCACAACCGCGTATCCTATACCCATATTAAAGGTGCGGTACATTTCCTTATCGCTTACTTGTCCTATTTTCTGTATCAAACTAAATACCGGTGGAATTTCCCATGAACCTTTTTTGATAGAAAAATGTATGCCTTCAGGCAGTATGCGTGGCAGATTTTCTATAATGCCGCCGCCGGTGATATGGGCCATGCCGTGAATATCGAATTCGCTAAGAGATTCCACGGTTTTTACATAAATTTTGGTAGGCTCCAAAAGTTCCTCTCCCAAGGTTCTCCCAAGTTCTTCTATATAATCTGATGATGAAAATTTGCCAATCTCAAAAAATACCTTTCTTGCCAGAGAAAAACCATTGCTGTGCAGGCCTGATGAGGCTATTCCTATAACTACGTCATCCTTTTCTATAGCTGAACCGTCTATAACCTTGCTTTTTTCAACAGCGCCCACGGCAAAACCCGCAATGTCATATTCGTCTTCGGCATACATACCAGGCATTTCTGCCGTCTCGCCGCCGATAAGCGCACAGCCGGCCATCTTGCAGCCGGCTGATACACCCTTCACTATATCGGCAACTTTTTCAGGTATGAGTTTGCCAAGCGCAATGTAATCTAGAAAAAACAGTGGCTCTGCTCCATGAACTATAATATCGTTTACGCACATTGCTACGCCGTCAATACCTACTGTATCGTGTTTATCCATCATAAAGGCAATTTTAAGTTTTGTACCTACTCCGTCAGTGCCAGATACTAAAACTGGTTCCTTGTATTTTTTCGTATCCAGCTGAAAAAAACCTCCAAAACTGCCTAAGTTTCCAAGCACACCCGGTCTGTAAGTAGAACGCACATGTTCTTTCATTAGTTCTACGGCACGATTGCCCGCATCTACATCTACTCCGGCATCCCTATAAGTTGCGCGCTTTATTTTAACACACACCCTTTCCAAATTTACCGTTTTTCAAATAGGTAACCCTTGCCTTCTCCAGGAACATCAATAGGATATTCACCGGAAAAACACCCTAAGCAGAATTTTTCCCGAGGAAATCCCGTCGATTTTACAAGTCCATCAAGGCTCAAATAACCCAAACTGTCGGCGCCGATATACTCCCGTATTTCTTCAACTTTTCGCTGAGCACCTATGAGTTCCTTGCGGCTAGAAGTATCAATGCCAAAATAGCAGGAGTCTGTTACCGGGGGAGAACTTATCCGCACATGCACTTCTTTTGCTCCGGCATCTTTTAGGATTTTTACAATAAGTCCGCTGGTAGTTCCCCTTACTATTGAATCATCAACCATTACTAGACGTTTGCCCTGAACAACTTCTTTTATTGGATTAAGCTTGAGTTTGACCCCTATGGTTCTTAAGTTTTGTGTAGATTTTATAAATGTCCTGCCCACATAGTGATTTTTGATAAGGCCTATGCCGAAAGGTATCCCCGACGCCTGGGCATAGCCCATAGCTGATATAGTACCTGAATCCGGAACACCTATTACAAGATCAGCGTCAGCAGGATGTTCCTGAGCTAAGAGTCTTCCTGCTTCTAGCCTTGCCATATGAACGTTTGTACCATCTATCGTGCTGTCAGGTCTTGCAAAATACACAAATTCAAAAATACAAACCGCTTTTGAAGTTTCTTTATTTTTATTTATGCTTTGCAGGCCTTTATTATTAATTATTACTATTTCTCCGGGCTCTACATCTCTGATAAATTCAGCATCTATGGTATCTAAAGCACAGCTTTCAGAGGAAAGGACATATGAATCACCTTTTTTGCCAAGACAAAGCGGCCTTATGCCATTAGGGTCTCTCATACCTATAAGTGTATCCTCTGTCATTATTACAAGCGCATAAGAACCCTTCAGTTTACCCATACAGCTTTCTACCGCTTCAGCAATGTCGCCGGAATGAGCTTGTGCTATTAAAAATGCTATTATTTCACTGTCTATTTCTGTTTGAAATGCGACACCGTTTTCTTGGAGTTCTGTTCTAAGTTCTAAAGAGTTTACTAAATTGCCGTTGTGAGCAACTGCCAAGGACCCTCTTTTATACCGCACTACCAGCGGCTGAGAATTTATCAAAGTATTAGGCTCTGTCGTAGAATATCTGACATGTCCTATGCCTATGCGCCCGGTAAGGTCATCTAGTATTTCATCGTTAAATACTTCAGAGGCAAGGCCCATTGCTTTATGATATCTTATTCCATTTCCTGAGCTAACCGCTATCCCCGCACTTTCCTGGCCTCTGTGCTGTAGGGCATATAAGCCGTAAAATATATCGCGCCCCAGGCCGGCATTGTTTCGATTTTCATATATGCCCAATACACCGCAGGCTTCTTTTAATTCATCGCTCATTTTTTCATTCTTCCTTTAATAGCATTTTTAGAGACCTCTGCCATTTTTTTCACGGGAACTTCAATATTGCCTACTGTTTTATCCTTCTGGTTTATGGTGAGCTTTAAGCTGTCGCCTTTTACAAAGCCAATTACGCTGACCTTTACACCTAGTTCTGATGCAAGCTTATTTAAAGTAGAAAGGTTGTCTTGTTTGAGGCTCATTATAATTCTTGATTGTCCTTCTCCAAAAAGCAATGTATCAGGTCTAAGATTGCTTTCTATTTCTCCTTCAAAACCGATGTTTCCTGCTATACAGCATTCGGCAAGCGCTATGGCAAGACCGCCCTGAACAATATCATGTGCTGAATTTACAAGGCCAAGCTGTATTGCCTTTAAGCAGCAATCCTGAACTTTTTTCTCTTTTTCGATATCTACTTTAGGAGCAGGACCTGCAACTATATCTAGTAATTCCTGTAGGTAAATTGATCCGCCAAGTTCATCAGTATTTTCACCCAGAAGTACTACCACATCTCCATCTTGCTTAAAGTCCATAGTGCAGTGTTTTTCTACATCTTCTAAAACTCCGAGCATGCCGACAACAGGCGATGGATAAATAGCAGTGTGTTTGCCTTCGTTGTAGAAACTGACATTTCCGCTTATAACAGGAACACCTAGTTTTCTTGCCGCATCTGACAAACCATCAACACATTTTTCGAATTGGTAATAAACTTCAGGTTTTTCAGGATTTCCAAAATTCAATCCATCAGTAAGCGCAACAGGTTTAGCGCCACTTACAACGAGATTTCTTGCAGCTTCTGCGACTATCTGCTTTCCTCCCTCATAAGGATCCAGATAACAGTAGTAACCATTGCCATCTATTGTAACTGCAATTCCGCGTTTTGTGCCTTTTATCCTGAGCACTGCAGCATCCGAACCCGGAGTAACTACAGTATTTGTGCCTACAGTTTGATCGAATTGGCGATAAACTATAGCCTTGCTGGCAATATTCGGTAAATCCAGTAACTTAAGAAGTATATCATTTAAATCTGAAGGCACTGGGATTTTTGAAAAATCTGTCTGTAATTTATCCAGATATTCCGGTCTTCTGCTTTCTCTTTTAACTATTGGCACACCACCTGCTAATGAAGCTGCGGGTACCTCGCCTACTACTTTACCATTTTCAAGTATTCTCAGCATACCGTCATCAGTTACGGTGCCAAATTTCACTGCGTCTAAATCCCATTTTTCAAAGATTTTCTTAACATCATCCTCGTGGCCTTTTTCAACAATTACCAGCATGCGCTCCTGGGACTCTGAGATCATTATTTCATAAGGCTTCATATCTTTGTCTCTTTGAGGAACTAAAGCCACATCGATTTCTATACCATTTCCTGCGCGGGCAGCTGTTTCGCTTGTTGATGAGACTACTCCGGCAGCACCCATATCCTGAACTCCTACAACCCATTCTTTTTGGAGAAGCTCCATGCATGCTTCCATAAGCTGTTTCTCTTTAAAAGGGTCGCCGACTTGCATTGGTGATCCCTGATCCTCATTGCCTTCCGTAAGCTCTCCGGATGCAAAACTTGCACCGTGCATGCCGTCGCGCCCTGTGGCTGCGCCGACTATCATAACGGAATTGCCTACTCCTGCCGCTTTTCCTAAAACTATTTTATCGTGAGGTACTATACCAAGACACATAGCATTTACCAAAGGATTTTCTTCATAAGAGTCATCAAAATAAACTTCTCCGCCTACCGTCGGCACTCCTATGGCATTTCCATAATCACCGATGCCTGCTACAGCTTCTCTGAACAGATATTCTGCCCTGTCATCGTCGAGCTTTCCAAACCTTAAGGAATTTAGAAGCGCAATAGGTCTTGCGCCCATTGTAAAAATATCCCTAAGCATGCCGCCTGCACCTGTAGCCGCGCCTTGATACGGATCTACTGCCGAGGGATGGTTATGGCTTTCTGTTTTCATAGCAATCGCGAGATTATCGCCGATATCAACTATTCCCGCATTCTCTCCAGGGCCCTGCAATACCTGCGGTCCTTCTGTAGGAAATCGTTTAAGCACTGCCTTTGAATTTTTATAGCTGCAGTGTTCAGACCACATTACGCTGTACAAACTTAGTTCAAGGTAATTAGGCTCTCTTTTGAGAGTTTTAACTATTTCGTCAAATTCTAAATCAGTTAAACCAAGGTTCTTAGCTTCTTCTCTAGCAGTCATAGCGTTTTGCCTCCTTCAAAATATTGCAAGATAGACTGAAACATTCTAAGGCCGTCAGTGTTGCCTAAGATTTCTTCCGCGCAGCGTTCAGGGTGAGGCATAAGGCCTAAAATATTTCCTTCTTGATTTGCTATTGCTGCTATATTTTCCATAGAAGCTACCGGATCTTCTTCGTCACCGTTTTTTCCAAAACCGCAGTAAGTAAGAACTATTTTATTTTGACTTTTGAGCTGCTCTATAGTCTTTGCATCGGCAAAATAGCTGCCATATTTGCACGAAAGAATCAATCGGATTACCTCATCTTTTTTGTAAAGATTGGTAAATGGAGTGGCAGTATTTTCCACCTTAACAAGCACTTCATCGGCATAAAACTTTATATCTTTATTAATGAGCATTGTCCCGGGCAAAAGGCCGGCTTCAAGTAATATTTGAAACCCATTCCCTATTCCAAGTATGAGTTTTCCGGAATTTGCCGCTTCTTTAACCGACTCCATAACCTTTGTATGTGCAGAAAGAGCTCCAGGCCTTAGATAGTCTCCATGGGATGCTCCTCCCGGCAAAACCACAATATCAAAATCCGCAGGTTTAAAGGTTTCTTTGTGAAAGACATAGTCTGCGGATTGACCTAAAATATTTTTAAATACATGACAACAGTCACCATCGCCGCTGCTTCCGGCAAATTGTATAACCGCACACCTCATCTTTAAGCCTCCAATATTTCAAATTCATAATCTTCAACAACCGGATTTACTAAAACCTTTGAGCACAGCTCTTGCACTGTCTTGCGCGCCTCCGCCACATCACAGGCGTCTATTTTTACCTCAAAATACTTGCCTGTTTGAATATCTTTGACGTTCGTAAAGCCCAGATTTGAAATAACCGGCTTTATTGCACTGCCCTGAGGATCTAAAACTCCCGCCTTTGGAAAAGTAAAAATCTTTGCTACTAACATATGCAGCTCTCCTTTTAAATAAAATTTTTAACAGATAATACTCTGGCCAAAAGTATTATCTGTCTATATAGAGAATAAATTTACTGGCATTTTTTAATTTTAGTAAATACATATTATCACAGTAGCGAACATTAATCAATAGTTTTTACGAACATTTTATTTCATTTTTATAATAATGTGCGGTTTTTGTTGGAAAAAATGCTCAAAACTTCTTTATGAAATTTCCTATTCTCTTCACTGCTTCTTCAAGATTTTCCATGGAAGTGGCATAAGCCATTCTCACGAAGCCTTCACCGTTTTCTCCGAAGGAGTTGCCAGGCACCGCAGCCACTTTTGCTTCATGAAGAAGCCTTTTGGCAAATTCCTCAGAAGAAAGTCCGGTTTTCTTTATAGATGGAAAAACATAAAATGCTCCCTTTGGTTCGAAACTTTCCAAACCCATTTCTCTTAAGCTTTCAAATAAAAATTTCCTTCTCTTGTCATACTCGCTGCGCATTCTTTTGATATCTTCATCACCGTTTCTCAGCGCCTCTATAGCCGCATATTGACCCATAGTAGCAGCACAGGTCACGTTGTATTGATGAACTTTCAGCATTTCTTTTGTAAGGTCTTCAGGGGCAGCAATATATCCAAGCCTCCAACCGGTCATTGCGTAAGATTTGGAAAATCCGTTTATGGTAATCGTCCGTTCCCTCATGTCGGAAATTCCGGCAAAAGCCATGTAATCCGCACCATAGGTCAGCTCTGAATATATTTCATCGGCTATAACAAGAAGATCATGTTTTTTTATCACTGGTGCAAGTTTTTCGTATGCTTCTTTTGTCATTACCGCACCGGTAGGATTGTTCGGATAAGGCAGTATTAAGACCTTTGACTTCTTGCTTATATATTTTTCCAGTACATCCGGCCTCAGCACAAAGTCATCCTCCTGATATGTAGGCACTGATACCGGTTTTCCTCCGGCAAGAATGGTACAAGGCTTGTAAGCCACAAAGGAAGGTTGGGGTATTAATACTTCATCTTCCGGCTCAATTAAAGTCCTTATTGCCACATCTATGGCCTGACTTGCTCCGATAGTAACAATTATTTCTGATTCCGGCTTATAATCAACTTTATGGCGGCGGCTTAAATATTTTGCTATCTCTTCTCGAAGCTCTAAAAGTCCGGCATTAGGCGTATAGAATGTATGTCCCTGATTTAGTGCTTCGACTGCAGCCTGATTTATGTGTTCGGGTGTCGTAAAATCCGGTTCGCCGATGCACAGCGATATAGCTCCTTCAACTTCATTTACCATGTTGAAAAAATAGCGTATGGTAGAAATTTCGATATCTTTTGCCCTTTGGGCAACATATTTTTGATAATCCATGAGATTACCTCCTACAAAATTTATTGACTTTTTATATGATTATATCTTTAAAGCAATCACTCGGCAAGACATTATAAAAATGCTATTATTAATTATGAAATGTGATTTTGGAGGGCAGATATGGAACTACAAGCTGAAATTATTCAATTTATTCAATCATTTAGTAATCCGTTTCTTGATATTTTCTTTATTATAATTACAAACTTTGGCAGCGCAATTTTTTATCTTATAATGATACCTATATTTTATTGGAGCATAGATAAAAAAATCGGAATAACTTTAGTTATATCACTAATGTTTTCAATGTATCTGAATGTTACACTAAAAAATATTACAGCCATCCCGCGGCCTATCGGCAACCCAGGGATTCGGAGTTTGTTTGTATCATCAGCCGGAGGGTTTTCATTTCCCAGCGGCCATGCCCAAGGAACCGCTACTTTTTGGGGAGTTGTTATGCAGTATTACAGGAGCAGACAAATATATTTTATAGGCATTATAATGATTTTTTTGGTAAGTTTATCAAGATTGTATTTAGGCTTGCACTGGCCTTGGGATGTGGCAGCGGGAATAATACTGGGTCTTTTAATGTCATGGATATTTACAGTAGTGCCGAAAAAATTAAAGCCTCTTCCAATGCTTTATAGCATAATACTTATGATATCGATACCTTTTGGGCTTGCATTTCTTTTTCCATATAAAGACAATTTCATATATATGGGTCTTTCAGCGGGAAGCTTTGTAGGCTACAAGTTTGAAGATTATTTGATAGGTTTTAAGCCACAGTCGAAAAATAAACTTAAAACATTGGAAAAATATGCGATAGGCTTGGGAGGATTTCTACTAATATACACCGTTTTAAAACTTATAATGCCGCAACATGGTTTCTTCTCCCTTTTAAAATACTTTGTTGTAGGAATATGGCTTACATTTGGAGCACCGGCTATATTTTGCCGGCTAAGCTTATAAAACCGCAAAAATTTCTGGTGCAAAATATCATCCCAAACACCGGCGAAGAATCCTTGCCATGGCATGAGAGCCAAGGTAGATTAAGTCTTCTGGATTCTTCGCTTCGTTCAGAATGACAGAAGGGATTATCGCTACTCATATAAGGCTTAAAAATTTAAGTCATGCTTCCTCGCCCTCGCCTTTTATAACTCCTAAGGGTTTAAGTCTTGCGACAGGCTTTGTAAGACCTGCTTCCACCAGTGTATAAACAACTTCATCAATATCTTTATATGCAAGGGGAGCTTCATCGAGCAAGGACTTGATGTTGCTCGTGCTGACTATCACATTGCCTACCTGCTTTCGGAAATCTTTTTTGCTAAATTCCGACCTGGCTTTCTTTCTTGACATCGATCTTCCTGCTCCGTGGTTTACTGAACAGAAGGTTTCCTCTATTTTATCTGTGCCTACCACAACATACGAAGCCGTGCCCATGCTTCCCGGAATAATGGCGGGGTGTCCTGTTTCGCTGTAACATGGCGGATTTGCCGGATGACCTTTGGGCAGAGCTCTTGTTGCTCCTTTTCTGTGAACTAAAAGTTTGATGCCTTTATGTTTTTCTATTTTTGCTATGTTGTGTGCCACATCGTAAAGCAAATCCAAACCCAACTCAGATTCCGGTTTTTTTAATACATCGACAAAGGCTTCTCTTGCTATATGCATTATTAACTGACGGTTACAAAAAGCGTAGTTTGCTGCACAAGCCATAGCTTTTAGGTAGTTTTGACCGTCTTTTGAAAGAATCGGCGCACATGCCAGACCTTTTTGCGGAGGTCTTACTCCATTTTTATCTGAATTTTTCCACATTATATTTGTGTAATCAGTGCAAATTTGATGGCCAAAACCGCGGCTGCCTGTATGAATCATTACATATAAATGTTTTTTCTTAAGCCCGAATTCTGATGCAAGCTTCTCGTCAAAAATCTTTTCTATCTTTCCAATCTCTAAAAAGTGATTACCGCCTCCAATTGTAGCCAATTGGTCGGTTCGGTTTAAGGCCTCCTGCGGTATAGCAGAAATATCTCCGCCTTCAATACATCCATTATCTTCAGTAGCCTCTAAATCTGTTTTTCTACCAAATCCCTTTTCGACATAGTATTTTGCGCCTTTTAATGCTATGCTCTCCATATCCGGTTTTTTAAATTCCTTTATTTCGCTGGATTTCCCGACTCCGGCTGGTACTTTCTTTGCGATTTCTTTTAAAATTTTCCCAATAATTTCTTTGTCAATTTCATCAGTTGAAATTTTTGTTGTCATCAATCTAACACCGCAATTTATATCCATGCCCACCGCTCCGGCAGAAACTACACCTCCATCGTACCGCACAGCCATGACCCCTCCTATTGGCAGTCCATAGCCTGTGTGGATGTCAGGCATGCCAATTACAGGGCTTACTATACCGGGAAGAAGTGAAGCATTGTAAAGTTGAAAAATGGATTCATCCTCGGTAAATTCATTAAAAAGTCTTTGGCTCAGATAAACTCGGATTTCTATATTGTTTCCTTTTGGTACCATTGTATAGCAATTTTTTGACACTTCTTTTAATTGTTCTTTCACTTGCATGACCTCCAACTTTGCATTGTCGCCATTGTACCTACAGCTTATCTTATCCGATAATCATTTTCAACTGTTTCAAGGCTTTAAGTTCTATTTTAATTTCGCTTGTATATCTGATATAATTAATGCAAAATATTAATCGGTATCGGGAGGGAAAGAGCATGGCAACAATCACATTTATAGCACCTGTGGTTTTTGGGGTAGAATCTGTTACAGCAAGAGAGCTGAGGAAACTAGGGTATGAAGATATATCTGTAAAAGACGGCAAAGTTGAGTTCGTAGGAAACGAGGAGGCAATTTGCCGATCAAATATCTGGCTGCGTTCTGCTGAACGGGTTTTGATAAAATTGGGAGAATTTCACGCCGACACCTACGATGAACTTTTCGAAAGAACAAAGGCTCTTCCCTGGGAAGAATGGATACCTGAAAACGGCCAATTCCCTGTAAAGGGATATTCTCTAAAATCTCAACTTCACAGTGTGCCTGACTGTCAGTCAATTATAAAGAAGGCAATTGTTGAGAGACTGAAAATCTCTTATAAGAAGAATTGGTTTGAAGAAGACGGACCTTTATACAGAGTTCAATTCTCCCTAATGAAAGACGAGGCTACTTTAATGATAGATACCAGTGGTGTCGGACTGCACAAAAGAGGCTACAGAGAAAAATCCAATATTGCCCCATTGAAAGAAACTCTTGCAGCAGCCCTGGTACTTTTAACTAAATGGAAAAGCGATAAACCTTTTCTAGATCCGTTCTGCGGCTCCGGAACTATCCCAATTGAAGCTGCTCTTATAGGAACCAACACTGCGCCAGGCCTTAGAAGAAGATTTGTATCCGAAAAATGGCCGCAGATTCCAAAAAAAATGTGGAATAGTGCAAGAACAGAAGCTCGCTCTTTGATAAAGAATGAAAAACTCGAAATTCGCGGCTCTGATATTGACAAAGATGCCGTAGCCCTTTCTGAGGAAAATTCTCGTAGAGCACAGGTAAGTGAACATATCATATTTGAGCAAGCAGATGTAAAAGACATAGAACCATTTGGCGATTACGGCTGCATCGTATGCAACCCGCCTTACGGTGAACGTATGGGAGAGGAACATGAAGTCGAGGAGATTTACAGAAAAATGGGCAAGGCTTTTAAGCGATTCGATACATGGTCAAAATATATATTGACCCCTCATAAAAACTTTGAATACTTTTTTGGTGAAAAGGCAGATAAAAATAGGAAATTATACAATGGCATGATAAAATGTTATTATTATCAATATTTCAGCCGTTAATATTAGAAATTAATCTAATTTATAGTTTTCAGTAAACGGAGGTGACAACTTGGAGAAAAAGTCCCGAGACCTTATAATTAATCGTAAGGCCAGACATGATTATCATATTTTGGAAACTTTCGAGGCGGGAATTGCTCTTTCCGGAACTGAGGTAAAATCGCTGCGAGAAGGAAAGGGAAACTTAAAAGATAGCTTTGCGCGAATTGAAAATGGAGAAATTTTTTTATACAATATGCATATAAGTCCATATGAAAAAGGAAATATTTATAACAAGGACCCATTGCGACCTAGAAAACTGCTTATGCATAAAAAAGAAATAAATCGTCTTTTATCAAAAGTAAAGGAAAAGGGGCTTACTCTTGTGCCGCTCAGATTATATCTTAACGAACGAGGACTTGTTAAAGTCGAGCTTGCTTTAGCTAAAGGCAAGGCTTTATATGATAAGCGGGAAGATGCGCGGCAAAAGGACGCATCTCGAGAGATAGAAAAGGCTTTTAAAGAATTTAATAAAGTATAATATCAGCTTATTGAGGAAGTGAAAAAATGCCAACATTTGATTTTGAATGTCAAAAATGCGGTCACCGCTTTAGTGAGTTTGTAAGCATAAAAGATAAAGAAAAAGTACGCTGTCCGATTTGCGAAGGTGAAGTAAAACAGCTTTTTACCGGATTTCTATTTACGAGAAAAAACGGCTCCGGCGGCTCATCTTGCAGCTCATGCAGCGGCAATTGCAGTTCCTGCAGCCATTGATAGCTTATTAATCTTCTTGTTTCTTTATATCCGGTTTACCTCTTACCGCCGATGTAAGGGCACACAATATATCCAGTGCCATACCGGCTAAGTAAGCTATACGTATGGCAGCCATGAATGCATCCGGCTCAGGCAGTCCCTTAGTTATAGAAAAATATTGGTTGTAATTAGAAAATACCGCACCGCCTACAGCGATTCCCATTACCATTCCTACATTTCGCATTGTGGCCAGAAAAGAAGATGCGATGCCCAGTCTGTCACGCGGCACGCTGCCCATCACTGAGCTATTATTAGGCGACTGGAAAAGGCCATTTCCTATCCCGAATACTGCTAGAACTATCACAATATGCAAAATTGGGCTATCCAGCGTTAGTGTAGACATTAAAAATATACCTAAAGCACTTATTGCAGCGCCTAGGGTGCTAAGCCCGCGGGCGCCTATTTTATCCGATAATATGCCGCTGATAGGAGATACTATCAGCATTACCACAGGAAAAGCTGTCATAACCGCGCCTGCAGTACTTGCTGACAGTCCTTTTTGGGTAAGATAGAAAGGTGTTAAAAACGTCATTATGTATTGAGCGCTAAAATTAAGCAGTGTACTTATTGTTCCGGCTGTAAAAAGTCTGTTCTTAAACAGCGACAAATCTAACAAAGGTTCAGGATGCCGGCTCTCTATGATAATAAACGCCAATATTGAAAGCACTCCCAGGGCAAGCAGTGCTATTCCTATAGCCGATGTCCATCCCCATTGGCTTCCGCGGTTTATGTATAAAAGCAAGGAAAATAAAAATAGAAACGCCAGTAAAGCGCCTATTGTATCAAAGCGCTCATCTCTGCGATCATAAGTCTTTGGCAAAACAATTTGTGCCCATATCAGTGCTATAAAGCCTATTGGCACATTAATGAAAAAGATATATTCCCACCCAAGTGTTGATACAAGAAATCCGCCTAAACTCGGACCTATTGCAAGTCCCACCGCTACCGACATAGCATTCATTCCCAGGGCTTTACCCCGCTCTGTTGCGGGAAATACAGCAGTCAAAATAGCAGGTGCCATGGAAAGCAGCATTCCCCCACCTATGGCTTGAAAAACTCTGCCGGCTATAAGGGCAGATATGCTGTGCGATAATCCACACAGGGCCGATGCAACTGTGAATATTAAAAGTCCTGTTTGGTATATAGGCCTATAACCTTTTATATCGCCTAGCCTGCCGAACATAAGCAGCGTGCTGCTTACTACTAAAAGGTACGCCATAGATACCCAGCTTACAATTTCCAGCGGAGCATTAAAAACCTTCGTCAAGGTAGGCATTGCTATATTCATGATACTGCCGTCTATGGGAGCCATTATGCTTCCAAGCATTACGGCTATAAGAATAGACCATTTGCTTTTGTTTTCCCTGTTCATCATGAAAATATTATATCACTTCAAATATTAAAAAATCAATTTATGGAAGAATTTTATTTTTAGTCATTCGCCGCTCTTGACATCCATTAGCCAATCCTTTATAATTTATAAATGCAGGCGTTAAAAATATTTGCGGGATTGTGTAACGGTAGCACTCATGACTCTGGATCATGCTGTCCAGGTTCGAATCCTGGTCCCGCAGCCATATGGCCTTATCGTCTAGTGGTTGAGGACACCGCCCTCTCACGGCGGCGACGGGGGTTCGAATCCCCCTAAGGCTACCAAATACGAAGCAAAAACCTCCACTTAAAATTTTGGAGGTTTTTTTTCATCTTGGCCGTTATCGTGATATACATAAAACAAAAGCTAATTTTTGACCTGTTGACTTAAATCTTTAAACATTGTAAAATAATAAGGCAAGCTGATGTGGCTCAGTGGTAGAGCAGCGCACTCGTAATGCGCAGGTCGCCGGTTCGAATCCGGCCATCAGCTCCATTATGAAAATAGCACCCCGCAAGGCTTTGCGGGGTTTTTGTTTTGCAAACAAATTTATGCTTAAAGCTGTTTTGCAAACGAATCGCAAACAAAGAAATCATAATTAAATATAACGCACCATTATAGAACATTAAGTCACATCTTTGATAATAATTCTTTCTTTTTAACTTCAAATTCTTCCTGAGTAATAATACCCTGCTCCTTTAGTTCAGCTAGTTTTCGAATTTGCTCCGGTATATCTATAGCCGCCGGAGCTTCTTTTGTTTCTGCTGCGGGATTTTCTTTTATATATTCCTGCCTGGCTCTTGCAAGAGCGCTGGCCAGCGCCCCGGCCTTTTGTGTTTCAAAAACAACAGTATTTTCTATCCCGTTTTCCTCGTATATCACCACAAGGTAATTCTTTTGTGTCTTTGTTTTCTTTTTCATGCCAAAAGCAAACACGCCAAACAACAGAAGCCGCCCAAGAGTCACATCCTTGTGTATCTGCTCTTCTGTTTTAAATTCGGCCTTTTTAATATTTTCTATCGATATAATAAGCCCAGCAAAAGGAAACATTACTTCAAAGAATATCCCAGCTTTATTAATTGTAATGACCCCATCACTTGATTGAGGTAACTCAGGATGGCCCCCTAAATATTTTCCAGCACTTACTCCATACGCTGGGCCAGCTTCTTTGAGCTTTTGCTTAAACACCTGTTTTTTATTTGGTTCACTTAAATTTTTTTTGCCAAAAATAGACATATTCAACACCCCCAAATTAATATTCTATGGATAAAAGTAATATCCTTTAAATAAACACAAAATTCAAAGTATAATATTAAAATTTTTTATTCAACTTTTTCAATACCTTTTCATACTGATAGCTTATCATATCGTGTTTGAGCCGACTATAAACTTCATGCCGCGGATCAGTATGCTTCCTGGGGCCTGTGCAAACTTCATCGTTTATGAAGTTTGCCAGCTCTTCAAACTCTTCATCGCTCAATGTCCTAATCTTTTCTTTGCATTCCAACCACAATCGTTTGCTTATCGCATTTTGGCGGGCCAGCATCTTTCTATGTGCTGCCTGTCTCTCCTTTTGCCCTATTCTGCCTATCATTTTACCTATACTAAACCCGATACTTTTACCCATACCGGCAAATCTCATCGATCATCTTCTCCTCTCCCACAACCTTGATAATTTTTGATTCTTCATACTCTCCACCGGCCACCACGATCGGAAAAACTGGAAGGATATTTCCCCAGGCTCCTGACAGATATAGCCGTTCGTATTTTTTTATATCCACTCGCCCCGAAATTTGCGCCTCATAGGCTATTAAATACCTCTTTGAGTATATTTCTATCTCTGCTAAAACATCGGGCCTAATTTTGCCCAAAATCGGCTCCAAAATCCAGTTTGTGATATTTTGATAATACCTAACATAAAAATCTGTTATTTTGAGGGTATGAGCCCAGCTTTTTTGCTTTTTGCCGATGTAATATACATACGGAGCTCCGACATGATTTCTCGTTCTTTTTACAAGGCCTTCATCGCATAACACCTTTAGTCTGCGCCTTGCGATTTTTTCTCTTTGTTTTGCTGCTGGACAAAGTATCAAAGATGCTTGAGCTGCCGTCATTGCTCGAACCTTCTCCAAGTGCTCCAAAAGCTGGTAGTCTCTCTCGGTTATCATCATTCTTCACCACCTTTCTATGAGGCTTCAACATTTCAATCAGTTCTTTTTCTTTCACGTATGGCACCTGCACCGTAATACGTTTTGCAGGTGTATCCAAAATGGCCCTGCCCTTATGCTGCAAAAAAACGCCGTCATAATTACCACGGCCTAGGGCTACCTCGCTGTCAGCTTCGCTCTTTGTTGCAAAGCATACTGTAGCCGGTAGGTTGCACTTGAGTATTCCCGGCAGGTATTCATGGCTGGACCTTTGAGTTGCAATGATCAGGTGAACATCAACAGATCTGGCGGTTCTTGCAATATAGCAAAGAGTTTCGAAAGCCTCTTTTCTGAAAAGAATGTTTAGGCTATGATATATACCAATTGTTGCCATACCCGAAACAGCTGCAATGCATATATTGCAAAAGCTGCAAAAAATATGACAACCTCAAACAAATTAGAAGGAAAACAGAAACTGCACAGAGAATATGAATCTGTGGAGTGATGTGCATGAAACTGCGACCGCTGATAAGAGAAAGACGAATGGAAAAGCACCTAACGCAGAAGCAGTTCGCGGAGCTGCTGGGCACGCGGCAGGGTGTGGTGTCGAGATGGGAAAACGGGCATGATTACCCTTCGCTGCCATACCTGATAAAAATAGAAAAAATCCTGGATTGCACTCTCCAGGATTTGTTTGAAGCGGAAGAATAAACGCTCTAAGATAAACTTAGGGCGTCTTTTTTATTGCATTCGCACAGTTTTGTACAAAGATACATATGTTATGTACAAAAACGCCCCCCAGCCTAGGCTGTACAAAATCCATAGGTTGCAGACAGCCCTTTATCCTTTGCTATGCATGGCTTAGACGCCATTGCTGCACCTATATACAGTAGTGGGTGTGGATTTTTTGCCCTTCTATCCACACTTTTTGGGGCCTTTTTTCGGCCACTTTTATTCACAGTTCTGAATATATAAAAGCAAAAAAATAAAGGCTCCCGAAGGAGCCTGGGAAAATAAAAAATCCCCCGGCATTAACCGGGGGTGTCTTTCATGATATAGATTTTGCCCATTCTTCTCCAAAAGCATCTTTTAATTCTCTCAGGGCTGCTTCAATTAGTCCTTTCACCTCATCGGTTGTAAGTTTTAAACCGACTTTTTCTGCCTGCGCTACTAACCACTCTGCTGCCTTCTGATACTTTTCTTCTCCCTTTAGGTCCTTATAGACCTGCTCTACAAAACGCACTGCCAGGGTAGCGAGTTCCTGTTTTGTTGCCAGCTCGCCCTGGATTCTTTTTATAGTCTCAACGCCCAGCTTTTTCTTAAGCCAGCTAACAAACATCGCGACGGCCAAAGTAATCAGGATTACCAAAACATCATAGGTAAGATTTAAAATCAGTTCTTTCATTTTTCTGTTCCTCCTATCCCACGACTTCTATGTCGCTTGTGTTTACCCAGCTTACAATCTCTTTGAGCAGAACCTTTCCGTTGCCGACTTGCTGCACGGTGTAAGTGTTGCCTTTAACCCAGTTTGGTATCGTCTGGCCAGTGCTGTATTTTGTGGCCGTGCTTTTTATCTTAACCTTGGATCCTACTTTAAGCGTAGGGGCCGGATCCTGTGCCTGCCCTGCCGGCGTTCCTGCCTCGGTTGTTATAAAGCAGTCAAAGCCGTCAGATTTAAGCTTCCTGGCCATGGCTTCGGCATTTGCTCTTTGGCTATATGCTCCTACTTGCACCTTAAAAAGGCCTCCGGCCATAATGATATAAGTGTCATATCCTTTGGCCTTCAGTTTGGATGCTTGTGCATCCGCGTTTGCTTTTTGGCTGTACGCTCCTACCTGCACCCTATAAAGAGTGCTGGGTTTTGGTGCCGGTGTAACTGGAGCTGCAGTTCCTTGGGCCAGTTTCTTCGCCACGTCAGCACGGAACGTGTCCATATTCTTACCATGCTTTGGGAACCAGTGCATGACGTCTCCGTGATTGCTAGCTATGCCTAATTTAGCCCCTTCACTGTGACAAATGAGCCAAGGTTTCTCAGGTTTTATATTATATAGCTTGCAAAGATAGGCGCAAAATTCTACGGCCTCCTGGTATACTTTATTGAAATATACCGGATCTGTCAGCCCATCCTCGCAGATCTCAAAGCCGATGTGTGTATCATTAGCCTTGCCTCCAGCGTGCCAGCCCCGATGGTCCCAGGGCAAAGTCTGATATGTGGCAATGCTACCATCTGCCAATTTTCCTATGAAGGCATGAACACACTTCTGTTGTCCATCTGGTCGCGGCTGGTTCCAATGGTTGTTATACGAATTATGGCCCAGGAGCCCATCATCAGGCCCTACATAACGTCTTAGATTAGGATTGTTGGCTCCGGTGCTGTGCACCATGATACCCTGCACCTTGATTTTTTGCCCTGCTTTATAGCACTCGTTGTTTGTGAGAAACAATTTGCGAAGGTTCATTTACATCCCTCCTTCCCCGTTACTCTCTTTTTGCGTCATAACCGAGTCATATACTATTCCGCCTTTTGTATTTTCCCGCTCCGCCTTGCGGTAGTAAAAGGCCGTCGCTGTTGCAAGTTCTGTAAAAACGGCGGGGATTAAATAGGCCAGGGGCGAGAGATCTCCTGTCCTGTAGATCATTGCGCATGAAAAAATGACCACGCTTATGGTCATTATGGAAACACCGATGAATAAAATTTTGGAGAACTCAATCCTCTTTTTCATGTTTATCGCCTTGCTCGTTCCAACAATTCATCAATTTTGGCTTCTTGCCGAGTCAGGTTAACCTGTATCAATGTCGTAAGATTTTCTAATGCTTTTGTGTTATTCTTAACTACCTCGGTAAGCTCGTTTTCTGATTTATTCTTCATCCATCGATCCACTAAATAAATTAAACCCGCCACCGCAAATATGGCGAGGCCATATTGAGCAATTTCAGGTCCTGGCATTGTATCCTCTCCTTCCATGACTAGGCATAAAAATAACACCTTTTAAGGTGTTTGATGAGAATGTTCTTGTATTAATGCATTGATCATATTCTCTTTTTCTAAGTTTTCATTGACGAGTCTGGCAATTATTTCATTCTGCTTATTAATCACTTTGCTTTGGTCTTCTATTAATTCAAGTTATGATGTCTAAAAATGCAGCGCCTAAAACGGCCATAAGGGATAAGAAATATACTCTTTCCGGAAACATGATATATCCTATCTAGCTAGCGATAAGCCCTAGAAAAGGTTTTGCTCCAGTGAATGCTTTGCTAATGTATTCAGCTATACTTTTTAACTCTTCTGTATTCACCTCTTTACCCCCAATAAAAAATATAAAAAGAAGGGCGATGATCAGCCCCTCTTATTGCTCTCCTTCAACTTCTGCAGCTAGATATTCTGCAACTGGTATTTGATATATTTCTGGTATTTCCTCAATCGTTCTTCTTTTAGCTTTAATTAAAAGTGCATACACTGGAATCATGTACTCTCTAACTTTCATTATTTAGCACCCCCTTCTAATGCTTCCACTCTAGCTCTTAATTCTTCCACTTCCCCTGCAAGCTTTTCCATGTCTTCATAAAGCATAGCTATGACTTCTAGTGTATCTGCCTGTATTTCTATTTTCTTTTTTTCTTCCTCTTCTTTTATCTCGCTGATTGGTTTCTCATTAATTATCTTAACAGCCATTATTTAAAAGCACCTCCATATCCACTTAAGTAGCTTTTTTCTGTTGCAGTTCCTCTTTCTATTATTACTTGTATTCCTACTCCCCATTTATTTGCAGTTTTTGTTTCATTTAAGAAATTGTGATGTCTGCCTATTAATACCTGATCAGTTGCGTCTTCCCAAGTAGGCTCATCATCAAATACATTGTTGCATACAAGGACCTTAAATATTGCTCCTTCAGCTAGTTTATAGGTTGGTGTCACCAGCACTTGGGTGCACATGTCGTCTGTTTCCTTTGCAAATAGGTGCATTAGTCTTGTTACTACCCTGGTAAAGGTATAGTTTCTAATGGCCGTAGCTCCATCATCATCTGTTACTTCAATTCTAATATTGTGTTTTGTGCTATCTAGCTGTAGCCAGTCTAGTTTTTCCATTGTGTAATCATAAGTTTGGCCAGCAATTATTGGATAGGTTTCTTTTAGTTTGTCATCCAGGAATATTTTTGCTGTCATTTGACTTCCTTCAATGTCCGTTGCACTGAACGATACTGTGAATGGTTCTGTTTTTTCTCCTAGATCCTGGTCGCTTCCTGAAATTACTGGAGCACTGTTGGTCCTCCTGAAAGTGTATCTTCTGTATGATATGCCACCTTTACCATCATCAGCGCGTATTTCTATAGTGTTTACTTCATTTAATGGTAGCTCATATAAAGTTTCACTGGATATTTCCATGATTATATCCTCATTTTGTGGAGCATTGGATAGGTTCTTAATAGTGTTTCCATTCAGTTTTTCTGTAATTGTTACATTGTCTCCATCTGGATCATGTACCTGATATACAACTGTAAAGCCTTCGTTTTTATCCCCTATACTGCCATCCACGCCACTAATTATAGGAGCTGCGTTCACTCTCTTGAATGTATATTTTCTTGTTGCGGCTCCCCCTTTATTGTCCATGACTGTAATAGTTATTGTGTTGGTTGCTCCCATTGTAAGTCGTGATAGTGTTTCAGTGTCAATTTCTATATTATAGGTAAAATTCCTTTCAGCATTATTGATTGTTCTTATTGTTTCATTATTTAATTTCTCTACAACTGTTAATATATCGTCTTCATCTGTGTCGTTTACTTGGTATGAAATTTTAAATGGTTCCGTCTTGTCTCCAAGGTCCTGGTCTGTGCCAGAAATCAGAGGAGCAGAATTCAGAACTACAAAGCAGGTGCGGAACCCGTAGGTGCTGAGGGCATTACCCGTATTGCTGTCGAAGTAAGCAAGGCCAGCATTGCCGTAGTCACAGTCGCCGCCACGACGGAACACAGGACCGGAAGAGCTGGGAAAGCCGGAGACCGCACTGTTACCCTGCCAGTTTTTCCATGATGTTGTTCCTTCCCCTTGCTGTGATGTTTCGTGGATCATCATTCCATCTGTTAGTCCTTTAGCTGCATTGTAGTTATTTGGTCTATCGTCAGTAGATCCTACTGGAAATACGTCTTTGTATTTGCTTTCTGCATCAACTAAAGCTTTGCAATATGTGTTTAGGTTTGCATGGCCATTGTTTACATAGCTGGCTACATACTCGTAAGTGTTACCTACCATGTCAAAAATACCTGTCATGTTTCCTGTAGTGGAGCTAGCTCCTGTATTATCTATTCCATTGAGTCCATATCCTGTCTTGTAGTCGCTGTTACTATTTCTATCTGGTCTTTGGTTGCCTATAGCCTTGGCCAGCATTGCTGCAGCTCCCCACTCGGAGTTCTTCATCATATGGGAATCTACTCCATCAGCGTTAGTGGTCAGCTGATTCTTTAAGTCTAGACAGTTAATGAATATATCGTTTACGGTTATACTTCTCCATGCTACCTTATCTGGTTTAAATCCTGGTATACCACCATTGTCTAGGTCCTTATGGGCTGCATATTTTGCTACCCAAATACCTGACAATTCTTGATCTCCGAATGTAAATGCAGGATGTTTTTTGCATGCTCTGCCGTCAATTGTATTGGTATTGTCGTTTATTCCATCGGAAAATCTTATTTTAATTTCTGGATCATCTGCGTATTGAATTGCCCTATAGGTAAACCTCGGTATCCATACCCAAAGGTTGCCCTTAGTGTCTTTTGCATTGGCCCATTTCTTCATGCTAGGGTTGTAGTTGTAATCCCAGTTTTCAACCGTTGTTTCCTGGAAAGTGTGTCCTGAAACATGGTTGACTGGTACCCAGCCAGGCGGTAAAATGGGCCTATTTGCTAGTCCTGAAACTAATGCCATATATAATCCCTCCAAGCTTCGTATATTTTAAATAATAAAAGGCATCTTTCACCTAAAGCTACTAAATGCCTTTTACTGATTTTGTTTTTACCTCTTTATTATCTGAGGAAGGAATAGAGCTCCTTTGGTCTGGTAGCACCGTATAAAAGTCCGTAAACCTTTATAATCTCGCTTAATTGACCAGAGCAGGTGCGGAACCCGTTGTTGCTGTTGGCATTACCCGTATTGTTGTTGAAGTAAGCAAGGCCAGCATTGTCGTTGTTATAGTTGCCGCCACGATGGAACACAGGATTGGAAGAGTTGGGAAAGTTGGAGTTCGCACTGTTACAGCTCTATCCCTACTAGTTTATTTGTTTTTTACTAATACAAAATTCTTAAACATATGATCTATAAGTAAATAGCTGTCGGCATGCTTTGCATACCCTTTCCAGCTATTTATAGACCTTTTTATCTCCTCTAATGTCATTTCTCCATTAGCATATTTCCTTTGATATGCTTTCAATTTTCTTTTCATTTTCTTTTTACTGCAATCTCTTATTTTCATATGAGTTGACCATATTTTGTAACCACAAAAATTGACTCCATTTTTAACCGGAAATATTTGCGTCTTTTTATTTAGTTTAAGTTTCAGCCTCTCATCTAAAAATATTATAATCTCCTTTAGGGCCTGTTGGGCCTCTTCTTTGTTTTTAAATATTAGGACCCAGTCATCCATATATCTAACATACATCTTTACTTTCAGTTTGTGTTTTATGAACATATCTAACTGATGTAGATATAAATTAGCAAACCATTGGGATGTATATGATCCTACTGGTATTCCTGGATCCTCTGTTGTGTCTAATATAACTTTTGTAAGCCACAAAACTTCTGGATCTTTTATTTTACTGGCCACAATGTTATAAAGTATTGTATGGTCTATGCTGAAGAAGTAGCTCTTAATGTCGCCTTTAAGAATATAAGGTCTTTCCCATTTTGCTTCTGCAGTTTTTAAGAATTTTTGCACTCTATATGCTGCTCCATGCATTCCTTTGCCTTCAATACATGCATAGGAGTCATATATGAATGCTTTCCCAAATATAGGGATGATAAAATTCTTTACATACCACTGGTGAATTACTCTATCTCTATAAGGGGCTGCCTTAATAAGTCTTTTCTTAGGCTCGTAAATAGTAAACTCCAAGTATTCTCCTGGAGCATATGTTTTATTTTTTAATTCGTTATACAGTTTTATGATATTGCCTTCTAGATTCATTTCAAATTCAATTACATCTTTTCTAAATCTTTTCCCCTTTTTAGCGCTCTGATGGGCATTTAATAAGCTGGAGAATGTTAATGCTGATTCGAATAAATTCTTATATGTTTTTGCCATTCCTAGTTGATTTTATCCATCCACCTAATATTTTTCCTATTTCATCCAGCCTCCTAGCCCATTCGATATAGTTTTTATTAGATATATACTTATATTTATGAGCTAATCTTACTAAGACTTTTTGTAGCTGCACTTCTGCATCTATCATATTGAGCATTTCTAATCTTTTCTGACTATTTCCATATATTTTATTAGCTCTTAAAATATATTTAAGTGTATCAAACATGCTGTTTTTAAAACTAGCTGCCATAGCATACTTTTCACTTTTGGGGAATTTCCTTATTCTATCATAGGCGTATTCAATCAAATCTACATACTTTTGGTAGATTAGGAGCTCTTTCCTCTGTGTCTGACCCATGATGAACACCCCTTCTGTCTTAGCGAATGCATCTCTTGTTTCTTATCTCGTCTATTGTTTCTCTTTGGCCAGAATACTCAAAGCCAAAATCATTTATAATAATGTATTCCTCTTTTCCTTCATAAGTAGTCCCTTTGATGACTAATTTATCCTGATTGCATAGTTCGCATACAGGCAATAACTCTACAAATAGATTGGATATTATGCATGAAAGTTGGTCTTTTGTGCAAGCGAACTTCTCCATGTTTATATTGCTAGTCTTTTCCCTGCTTTATCCCATATTCCTTCTACAACTTCATCCTCTGTAATGTCATCAAAGTTGACTACAAATATATTGCTTGTAAAGTTGTTTAATGCTGCATTTTTCAGTATTGCTACTTCTACCCCCAGCATTAATATATCGTCAGCATTTTTCTTTACTGTCTCGTCTGTTCTTCCTTCTCCGGCTAGATCATTGAAATCTTCTCTTGTTGCGTATACAAGTGAGTCATCTACCTCTATTACAAGGTTTTCAGCATTACCTACAACTGTAATTAGCTGCAATAATATATCTACTGAATTTAATGTTTTAGGTGGTAAGAAATCTGCGTACATTCCTGTGTTAGTTACGCAATAAAGTATTTCTCCTTTATCTGGATCCTCTGCATAGATTCCTATTTCTCTAAGGAAAAATCCTTCTTCTATGTCTTTGTTTGTAATTACAGTTTGGATTATAGAAGTGCCATCGCCTTGAGTTTTGATGTCATTTATCGGGAATGATGTTTTGTAGTTTATTAAATTTGTTAGAGTGTTTAAATGTTGGCCTTCCCTTAATGCTCCATCTCCTACACCTACTCTTGTAAATTTCAGTAAAGTTCCTGATTGTACTTTTGCTTGTAGCTCTATACCATCCCTCGTTAAAACTAATTGACTGAAGTTAGACATTATTTCACCTCCGAAGTAATTGTTTTCTTGCTAACTCTCTTATTGGCTCCAGCTATATTTATATTGCCTTTAACTGTTATACTCTCATTTATTATCGCCGGCTTAATGGTCATGACTTTACTTTGTCTATAAGTTATTCCTGCGTATATTCTTCCGGATACGGTTATATCTTCTATCTTGTATGGGTTGAAGATCATTGTCTTAAGTTTCCTGGACCCAACTCCAATCCTAAAATCCATGACCCGGTCATGTTCTATTACTATTTTTTCTAGCCATGACCTAGTGTTTTTTACTGTATTGATTGCGTCAATAATTTTAGTATATTTTTCTTCGCTATCTATTAAATCTCTTGTGTGTATCTTGAACATGTAAGGTTTTCCATCATATTCGAACCATTCTTCGACCTGTCCTTTTCCGAATATCTCTGTCACAATTTCTTCTACGGCTGCTGGAGTGCCTTTTCTTTTGTGCCATCTTATTGAGTTTTTAACAAGCGTTCTTCTTATTTCAAGAGGTAAGCTTGTATCATAGAAATCGACATGTCGTTCCCATGCCAGAAGATCCACCAGGTCGCTCTCCAGTTCGTCTATTCTAGGCATTATTATGCAGTGTTTGGCCTCATTTACAACTAGCAAAAATTCATCGTCTACTGCCTTTGAGGCTGCTATTATATCCGGGTCGTGCCGTAAGTTTGGCGGCAAGAGATCTAGGAGCTTGACTTCATATATATCAATCATCTTCAAGCCCTCCATAAGTTACGGATACATTTTCAGCGACCGCAACCTGGTTTTTCTCTAGTTTTGCGAACACTGGTTCTACTATTTCAATCCTTTTTGCCCCAGCCTGAATAATTCTTGCGATAAGTTCAGACGGATTTATATCTCGTCCTATCTTTGATCTTTGCCATATTTGAAATTGAGATATCGCATTATCTACCCTTTGCCTTATAGATGTTTCTGCGGTCTCATCTTGGGTTCGAATATAATAGGTTAAGTTAATATTATAGCTTACTATATCCGGAGCACCTACCAACACATGGTCAGTTAATGGTCTTTTGTCTTTAGCAGATAAGTATTCTTTTAATCCATCTAAAAACGCTTGGCCAGGTATTTCTCCATTTTTAAGAAGAACTCTTATATCTACAGTGCCAGGGCCTGGTGAAGACACTGCAACATCTTCTATAAGCTGGCTGTATTTTTTTGCAAAAAACACATATCCTAGTTCTGATCCAGCTGTGCTATATCCTTCAGGGGCTAAGTTTATCTTTTCCCTGTAACTCTCATCGTCTTCCTCGTCGGCGCCACCCTGACTTGTGTCTGTGTTCACTACACTGGCAATCCATGGGAGAGGGTCGACGAGTATATTTATCTGCCCGGGCGTAAAGCCATTTCCTATTTCGCCGGCTACGGTGCACTCATTGACAGCTATAACTTCCGTTGCTCCAGCCGGCACTTCGATTGTTTCTAGAGTTTGAAAATATACATCTTTTTTTGACCTTACCCGAGTGCCGGCGGGGATATATTGTATTGTTGGCAAAGGTGTGCTTAAAATATATTTCATGGTTACGGTTGCCTTTTTTGCATCAGCTCGCGGAACATCATGATCTGCGCCCTTATGATCAAGAAATGGCCCTTTTGCATACTTTAGCAGATTTTGTTTTGCTGAGTAATCTATTAGCTGACGAAGTTGAAACTCGCGAAGTGCCTGGCTGTATAGCCATATTCTTATCGGGTCTCCTGGGAATAGCTTTTTAACTTCTCCGGTCTGCTCATAATATGCCTTTTCATAACCGGAAATAGTATCCGCCAATATTTCTTCAATGCTTTTTTGTGCAAAACTGACATCAGGGAGCTTATCGAGGTGCATCTTATGCCACCCCCTCTTTAAGTGTAAAAGTGACCACTGGAATAATCACTCCATCCTCATTATTCCTGGCCGTCTCGATGAAATCTACTTTGGTAACGGTTACACGCGGTTCGTTCCTATGGATAGCCTCAATTACTTCCGTTGATGTTCTGGCTTTTGCTATTGGCAAAGGCTCATCAAGAGGTGGAGTAATGCCAAATTCCCTATCAAGTGGCACTGAATATTTCGGAGTTGTAAGGATTGTATATATATTTTGCTTGATCTCATCTAGGCCGGTGGCACCAAAATTTATGCGAAATTGCGAATTTGAGCTTACGGTATATTCCACAGCACCACCACCTTTAAATATACTCTTCCAGTGTTAATTCCACCGAACTAATTAACACATTGCCTCTATTATCAATATGAGTCCATTTTTGAACCTGAGATTTTATAACCCATTTATTCACTCCTATGCCTTTTCCACCAATAACAAGCGGAACGGCTTCTCCTGAACGTGCAAGTGCTATCAATTCATCCATCTCTTTTCTAGGATTAATTCCGTATGCTACATCAAAGCGTATCTCAAAAGTTATCACATCCAGATCCGGGCCTAAAAACTCAGATTTAGGTTTTTGCAAATGTATTTCATGTTTTGCCCATCTACCTTCGGATGACCTTTCAAATTTGTCGAATGTGCGAACCGTCTCAGCCGATACAACAAAAACTACATTCCCTAAAGCTCCAATCATGAAATCACCGCCTTTATTGTGGCTTACCTAGCAATGGGTGCGTGTGATTCTTTAGACTTATTCCGTCTGCTATTACATCACCGGTTACGTTTACATCTTTATTTGCCACGATATTAATTGGCCCTGTTGCATTAATAGTAAGGGTGCTCTTTGAGCTGTCGTATTCTATTTTTGTTCCATCCTTGAAAACTACCATTCTTTTGTTACGGTCATCAGTAGGAGGCCTATCTTCATCGTTATACACGGACCCTATGATAAATCCTTCGGCATTTCCGGTGGGCAAAAATATGCATACTACCTGTTCACCAACATCCGGCATGTAGTAATCTTTGTTATTGCGCGTTTGGCGTTGTAAAACTACTAGGTTATGTGATACTACATTTTGAGCTCCAAAAACCACTCTCGCAGTAGATTTTGAAGGGTTAACCGAAGAAACTACACCGACCTTTATTATGTTTTTTAGCAATTTTAATAAATGGACGTTCATTAATACCCCTCCAATACTCTTCGAAGCTCAAGCTCTGTAGTATAACCCGCGCTCCCGCCTTCGTGTTTAGCCTCAGTTATAAAATATTTGCCATCAAATCTTCCCCAGCCTTTTAGATTAACCGTCACGCCGCTTACAAACCGAACATCCCCTGATAATTTAACATTGAAGGTGGTTTCTTCCTTGTTTTTTTCTCGCAAGCTTTTCTTCGCCAGCCGTTCAGCCTCGCTATAACTTGAAACCCTTTCGTTAATGACAAGGGTCCTCCCAACCTTTGGGCCATTGGGCGGGGTGTAAGTATATATGATGGGCTCTTTCTTATCTGACGCTTGATATTCAACCCGGCAAGCTGAATATATATCCCGAGTCTTAGAATTTCCACTATAGCTGATTACATTAGAGGATCCACGGGTAATAGTTGCAACCGGTTCCTGTTGCTCATATTTGCTGTCGTCAAAAATGATTATCGTTTTATTGGTAACTTTCAGCGATAGCCCGGCTTCTTCGCAAAGCCTTTGAAGAAATGCAATATCAGTTTCTTCTGTCTGCTCAATCCTGTCATATTCGGCATCATATTCAGTATCAAAAAACAGCTCCAGGCCGGATCCGCTAGCAATGTCGCTTGCCACGATAGATAGTCTTGTATTTTCCCACGCCCTATTCTTGTCTTCATCCCAAAGGGACGATGATACCGGCACCGAGACGCCTTTTATAGTCACAACATCTGGAGGGCCCTGCAGGTCAATATCGTCTATTTCAAACTGGCCCAGAGGCAGTCTTTGAACCTCTCCCTCGTAATTCCAGTTTCTGGTTATTATTTCGGCTGTAAGTGTAGCGCCCTTTTCGGGGAACCAGCTGGCTTTCCAAAGATCTTCTTTATCGTCAAGATTGATTTGCAAGTCATCAGCCTTACCATTTGCATAGTCGCTATATGAAAATCCAATAAGAAACCTCCTCAGGTCTGCACTGATGTTCTTGTTGTTGTAATTCACATTAAGTGTTGCTGTCCTCGCCTGAGCCACTAGATCACCTCTTCCAGGGCGGTAAAGTCTCCGGTGAAGGAATCTCTATATCTGGAATTCTTAATTTGATTCCTGCATCGAAAATTACAGTTTTAAGATGCTCTGGGTTGGCTTCAATAAGTTTATCAGCATATATCTCTGTTCCGTATACTTTGTATGAAATCATATCCCACGTATCACCTTGTATCGTTGTATATATACTCATCGAAACGCCAACCTCTCTTCCTGTCGTTTTAACATTTTTAATTGCTCAATAAGGCTTCTATTGCTAGTTTCAAGAGCCATTTCAACTTGCGGCCTGACGTTCTCACCGCCGGTAACATATATTTTGGGTGAGTTTTGGATTTGAAATATTACATCACCCCTGCCGGTTTTGGCGGTTTTTATGCCTAATAATTCACCAGTCTTCGCCCATAAAGACATGGCTTTTGATGATCCATCTATCGGAATTACCGCTTCAGGCCCTTTTTCAGCAAACCACGCTAAATGAGGCTTTGAAAATATGCCGCCTTCAGCATGGCCAGGAATCTCAATCGATACATTTCCACTTTTGCCCTTGCCTTTACCGAAATTAAAGAGGTTTTTGAACCAGTTTGCCTTGTCTCCAAGCCATTTGAATATTCCTGAAAACTTTTCCCTTATCGAATCTATAAAGCGTTGCAATGCTTCCAATGGTGAGTTCCATATAGTGGAGAACCATTCTCTGACAGTATCCCAGTTTTTGATAAGTGCATAACCTGCTGCTATTAGCCCCGCAATTGCCAATATTACAAGCCCGATTGGGTTTGCGCTCATAGCCGTATTTAAGAGCCATTGGGCAGCTGTCCAGGCTTTCGTTGCTATAGAAATGGCCATTATTTTAGCATGATAAAGAATAAGTCCGCCTACGTTCAAAAGGCCTCTTCCAAGGCTCATGGCCGTATTCCATAGCCACTGGGCACCTGTCCAGGCTTTTGTCGCTATAGTAGCAGCTTTTTGAGCAACTTCAGCTTTTTTGGTCCAGGAATAAAACTTTACAAACGGCGTTATAACTATCCCGGCAACATATCCTAGGCCTGTTATTGCAACGCTCATTCCTAACACTGCTGCGGTTCCTGTTACTATTAACCTTGTGAGCTCCGGATGTTTTTCCGACCATTTCGTAATCCGGTCAATTACTACCATGCCTTTTTCCGCAAGTGCAGAAACATGAGGCAAAAGTATACTTCCGATATTGATGCCGAATGCCCTTGCATAGTTCTTCAGTAGCTGCAATTGGTTTGCAGTAGTTTCAGATCTGGCCTCAAATTCCGCTAACATACTTCCAGTATATAATGTGGCATCGCCGACTTTGTTGAAGTTTTCTTCTAGTGCCTCAAGATTTGTAAGTAAGGGTGCTAATGCTCCTATGCTTTCTTTGCCAAAGAGTTCCCTCATGACCGCAGCTTGTCTTTCTTTAGGAAGTTTTTGCAAAGCTCTTAAAACCTGCATTATTGCACCTTCGGCATCTTCCTGCATTGCTATGGCCATTTTCTTGGCATCAAGACCAAGTGTCTTGAATGCTTCAGCCTGCTTCTTTGTTGCGCTTTCACCGGCCGTTAATGACAATATAAGATTTTTGATTCCGGTTGCTGCGACTTCTTCTGAAATACCCGTAGCAACCATTGTGGCACCAAGAGCAGCTATTTGTGCTGCAGCCGCACCCCCTACATCTCCCAAGGGACCTATTCTTTGAACAACTTCAGATATTTGAGGAGCTGAAGCTGCAGTTGTGTTGCCAAGATAGTTTATTTGGTCCGCCAGCACATTCACTTCATCCTGGGTCATTTTAAAAGCTGACCGCCATTCTGCCATAGTTTGGCCGGCCTCTTCAGCGGTAATATCAAACGCGACTCCCATAATAGCAGCACTTTCCGCAAACTTTACAAGTTCGTCTCTTGCTATTCCCGCTTGTCCTCCAGAGGCAACTATTTCAGCAAGGCCCTCAACGGTCATGGGAATGCGCCTTGATAACTCCAGTATGTCTTGTTCCATTTCTTTAAATTGCTGCGGTGTGTCAAAGTCTACTACTTTTCTTACATCAGCCATACTTGATTCAAAATCCATTGCGAATTTAACCGGAATACCTACTGTTAAAGCAGTTTCAATTGCCCCTAACATTCTTGAGCGCATCTCTTTTCTGAAAGTATCTACTCTTTTATCAAGCTCAATGGCCCTGGCAAGGTTTTTCTGCGCTCTTTCGGCACGCTCAAGCTCTGCAGAAAGCTTTTTATGGGCCGCCGCATATTCTTCAGTGCTAATTTTCCCATTTTTTTGGGCCCTTTCCAGCTCCCGGATTTGGGATCTGATGTTTGATATGTTTTGGTTCATTTTTTGCAATCGGTCGCTGGCGGTCATAAAAGCACTGTTCAGGGAGGAATTCACTCTTCCTGCTAGCTCAAATGCTATTTCAAATACCTTGGCCATCCGTTAACCTCCCTTCTTCCTCAACTCAAGCAATGTGCCAACCCACATGTCGAGTTCAGTAATAGGCCTTGATATCCAAAACTCTGCTGATGTAGCAGTGTTATATGACATGATCAGTGAAGTTTGCATGATGGCTTTAACAGGATTTTTACCTATTACTGAAATAAAAAATCCTGCACCACCATCGTTACTAAGGTGAAATCCTTAGCCGATAACTGCAGGATTAATTCTGTTGGAACTTTGGCCGCTTTTGCAGCCAGAACTGCAAGATATGTTTTTGACATTTCGGAAACCGGGTAAGTATCTCCCATGAGCTTAGATTCGTTTGACGCGGCGATAATATCTTCACCATTTAAGGATTCTAAATCCAGCTTTAATTCCTTATATTCTTTGTCTTCAAATTTAATGGGCCTGCTTAAAGGAACTCTCATATTATACTTGCTTTTGACATGGTTATACAGTTGCCCTAATTGGTTTTGGGCTTGCATTGGCATCGAATTGCTCATAATATTTCTCCTTTCGATTATAAAGAATTAACCCACCTTTTCAGGTGGGTTTTACTATTAAAGGCCAAGGGCCGTCCTGACATCCTTTAGGTAGTCCTTGCCGTTAATTTTGCAGATGTAGTTATATTTATCAATTTCTAGCACTTCTTTACCGTCAATTGTCATGTTTATATAGATTACTTCAAACTCGTTTGCAGCATCGCCCGTTGTGCCGACATCAAACTTTCCGAGTTCTGTAGTCTTTGGTATACATCTGAGCGTTACCTTAGTTGATGCAACTTTGTATTCACCTGTTCCGGCATTATATACCTGGTTTGCTCCGCGAAGGGTTAGATTGTGCGTCTTTGGCTGCGCTAGGTGAACAGTAGATTTTACCACTGTCCTCCAGTTCAGTTTTACCGTCATGCTTTCATAGTGCCCCAGAACAGGGCTGTCTACCTCGCCGGCAATACCTGCACCTTTTACAGTATCGGTCATGGCCTCAAGGCTCGGAAGTTCCACGTCTGCAACACCGAGAAGGTCATTTCCATCTTCGTATACACGAAAAGAGATTAACTTTTCTGGAACCTGATTCATCCCTTATCCCCCCTTACGCGAATAATGTCTGGAAGTATCCAGGATCGATTTCAACTATAAACTCTATCACCCTATTAGGTGCTGGCGGTGTTACATATACGTGGAACCTATGGATTCCATCCATTAAGTCAGTAACAGGGTTTTCGATGTCTAAAAACTCTACCCTACCACCAAGCAGGTATCCTCTGGCAACTAAGCCATTCAGCCATATATTTGCCGAATCTACAACATTTTCAATGGCTCGCCTTGACGGCGGATCATCTACCTTCTGCCAATATGTGAGCACTAAAGTGTTTGATATCCAGTCAATCATTCTCCGCACAGGTATAAAGCTGTCTTTTGGATCCGTTACTGATGGATAGGCTCCCGTTCTATTGCCCCAGGCTTTCCATCCGCTGATGAAATTCAAACAAGTTACAATGCCCTGGCCATTTAAGTATGATGCCTGATCAGGGCCCAGAGCGATGACTTTGTCTCCTGCTACGGCGCCGTTGGCCTGTAAGTTCTTATTCGAAGGGCTTACGTATGGTATATCGTCGTTCTCTGCATCGGTCCGGCACATTACACCTGATATTTGCGTAGAAAGATGATATACCTCATCCCCCAGTTTTATCTGTGGCCAACAAACTACCTGTCTTGCAGATGTATAGTTGTTTGTGTTTTTCCACTCTGATACATCCGTGTATTTTTGAACCTCATCGGTTGGAATGTCTACCACTGCAATACATTTGAAGTGTCCATTAATATTGCTTACCTTTGCCGTCATTACAGCTGCTACAACCGGATCCTTTGACCATTTTGGAGCAAGCACCATACCGGGAACTAGGCCAAAAAGAGGGAATACCTTATTCAGGGTTTCAAGGCCAGTGTAATCCCCAGTATCAATATCAATACCGCCAATGATATCATCGACTGTAACCAAAGATGCATCAACTTTGTCATATCCAATATAAAGCTCGGCTTGGTCTTTCGGAACACTACCGCCTTCGAGAATGGTTATAACTACATTGCCGTCTTTATCAAAAGCTGCTGCATAATCCGTATCGCGGATTAAATCGGCTCCGCCTGCTTCGAGCTTTGCAGTAATAGTATTCAGTAAAACTCCATCATCTGTTATCAGGATTTCACCAGCTTCAATCGCCATTGAAATTGGCTCAACCGTCTTTGTATGTTTTACTGGGTCCAATACATTGACAAAGACTACAGGAGAACAGGCATATTTGCCAAAGTGCGAGTCCATAAACTCACATAGAGTGTATTTTTCCCAGTCTTTGCTGTATCCTAGCTGCTCGACTGCTTCAGCGTAAGTATAGCACAAAGTAGGCTTATGAGTAGGCGCCGGGTCTCTGGCCAAGTGAATTGGTGCTGTTCCGAAAACTACCGGTAGACCTGCGGTTGTTGAAACGGCAGGAGTTATTGAAGTATCCACTTCAGATATATATACGCCATGTCTATAGGCCATTATTAATTCACCGCCCTTCCATGTTCTTTTATAAACCTGCTAATTTGAGCAAAATATGTGTTTTCCGGTGTTCCTGCAATCCCTATTTTCCTTTCCGTTTCAGTAAACTTATCCACGGGAACAATCAAGTGTTTAATTGCCGGGCACTGGCTAATCAATGGGTCAAGATGTTCGGGTATTCCACCATTATAAACTGTATACCGAAGCATGGCCCCTCCCGGCAGATTAGGGCCACAGTAAATTACTCGGTTCGGTATATCAACATTTGTAGTATTACTTGTTTTCTTTTTCTTGCTCAAGATCATCCCTCCTCAAAAAGATCCACCTCGGGAATAACTTGAGCAACCACCCATGTGGTCGTCATTATGCCTATCCACTGTGGAAATGGCTGCTCTTCGGGCATTTCCCATTGTATTGGCTTTTCAAGCTGGTATCGCTTTCCGATGATATATTTCTTACAAAGTTCTTGACGGATACGTTCTATAATGCTGGCCACGTCTTTCCAGCCCTCCGTCGTTTCTTCACTATATGTCCCGATTATGAATTTGACAACGGCAGTTGCACTTTGCTGCGCATCCGTCCCTTTGACTAGTCTCACTATAACAAATGGGAAATCGAGTATTTCATCGTCACTATCGCCTTTGTATCTTGGCTGTTTTGGCGGCAAATACCCGGTTACCACTTGAGGCGGTTTTCGAAAATTCTCTTTTTTGGTTTCAAGGAAGTAATTTTTTACTACTTTTTCCGCAAGATTTTTTAACTCTTCCACCAAATAAACCGGGGTTATCATTTACCTACCCCTTTCAATAGCCTGTTTATTTCGTGCTCAAGCCTTTTTTCAACTCTTTCCCTTGCCTGTTCTTCAACATACTCAGTGACAGACTCATGGCCGAGCATTTGCGGAACCGAAGGACCATATAGTTGTTTTATCGGTAGCCGAGCTTTTCCGACCCGTTCAAACACTCCTACATGGCCAGATTCCATCTTTGCTACAAATGCCCCAGGAATCGGGCCTCCTCCACCTCTTGTTACCCTGGCTATAATCGGTTTTTTCCTTCGCGTCTTTGGCGGACTTGACGGTGTTATTTTGAATTTCGATAGCGCTACAGGGCTACCGGATGCTTTTACTATTGCAGTTAGATCATCGTATGTCGCTTTTTTAATTTGAATAGTATCACTTACATCTTTGGCTTTGATGATATATCTTTCTCGCACCTTTTTTACTGCATCGGTCCTGGCGCCTTCAACCGAACGATTCAACGCATTTACGATGGCTTTTGAGGCCCCATTCGGTATATCTTTTAGCAGTATTTCTGCCCTTTCAATTTGCTTTGGATCAATTTGTATCACGATTCATCAGCTCCAAGAGTAATTTCCAGCACTCCCATATCCTCGGAGCACTCAACGACAAAATATAGCTTTCCATCCAGTCGTAAATCTTGGCCATAAACAGGTCGAAAGGGGAGATCTTTCGACTTTACATACACTACAATCTCCCCTTTATATATGCCATCGAATCGTTCACTTTTGTTCTGGCTCCTTATTTTTACTATGTCACTGTCAATTACCGCAGGAGCTTTATATCCGCCAATCTCGTGAATTTCGGCAAACTCATCTAGGTTGAAGAATGTATCTAAATCTGTTTTTGTGTAATCTTTAAACCTCATCATTTTTCAACTGCTCCTTAATAGCAGCTCTGATTTCTTTGACGGTCATTCTTTCATTCAATTTCATACCAAGTTCTGTACTGTAAGCTAATAGCTCTTTTTTGGTCATTGATTCAATGTTCGGCTGCGGATTATCAATCTCTTGAATATCCTCTATAGGTTCGGCATCACCCAAGCTAATAAGCCTGGATTCATCTCTTGAGTTTATATCTTCAATGATTTCTCCAGGCTTATATAGCTTACCGTTATGCCTTATTGTAGTTTTAGCTTTGACCGCCATTTACATCACCTTTGCAACAAACCAAGAATCCACCTCGTGAGGTATGGGCAAGGGTTTTGAATTGAGCTGTACAAACCTTCTTGATGGTTTTTTCTCCACCCAGGAATCAGGCACTCTGGGCCCTTCGACAGTGTAGAAATTACCGTCTTCATCTATAAGGGTTATACCTGCATAGGCCATAGTATAATTTGCCCTGGTGCTAAGCAATAAAACAGTTCCATTAGGCACCAAGGGTTTTGTTTCAGGTTTATCTGGATCTGTCCAATCGTCTAAATACCACTCATTGTATTGATAAATATCAAGGCCTAGTTGATTAATGGTTCCAACATAGGTTACGCCGTTTGGAAGCTGTCTGGGTGCAATAATGGCAAGTTCATAATTTTTCACGTCAAGAACATCTTTTACCTTTGGATGCTGTGTGAATCTATTTGCAACATCGCCGGCCATAACGCATATGTCGGGATTTACAAGACCTTTTTTCTGGACCTGTTCATACCAGTTTTTGAGGTCTAGTAATGGATCAGATGCATCGTTGGACCATTGGTCATCTCCGGAAAGTGTTTCCTTGTTTGTAAACTGAAAATCTATTTCATAATCGAGCCCTTCACCTTTTACCGGTATTTTCCCGGTTATCAGGGCTTGTGCACACATCCACTCTTCTCTTCTGGTGATCATTTCATCCAATTTCGCAAGGTCTTGGCCAAGTTTTATTGCAGCTCTCTCGGCCGGAGTCATCCCACCGTAAAGAGGTTCTCCCGGAAGCCTGTTCATCAAATCATCAGCGGTAGTAATTGTGTCCGGTGCAACAAGTGCAGGTTCAAAAATATTGGTTGTATAGCCGGTGTTTTCTACCGTTTTTCCGCCAATTTTAGGATGCACAAACGGAGCTAATTTGCGGTTTCCTTTGACAAAATCAGCCTGCACGGTTTTGGTTGGGAAGGTCTCAATGTTCTTGAAAAACGTGGTTTTAAAAAAGGTGTGGACTGGTGCCATCCTTTCGACGGCCTTCATCATTGTTCTTGGTTCAAAAAGATTGATAAGCATTATCTATTCCCCCTTCTATGCTCATACTGTGGGCTTTAAAAAGATGCCCAGTTTTCTTAAAGCTACTTTGTAATCAGATACGGTTTTGCCTTCTGGTGCCACAATTTTGTTTTCGTTAAACTCACCAGTCATGTAAAGCACTATCTTTTTGGTTTCTTCAGCTTTTGTTGTTACGGCTTCTGCCGCTATTGCATAAGCTTTATTGACATCTATTTCTTCTCCAGCAGGAGCTACTACAAAACCATTTGCATCAAGCTCAACTATTGCAAACTGCTGAATCTCCTGTTTCTCAGCTACAGTTCCTGTTTCTGTTACCACCGGCATTACATTGCCGGCAAAGATGTTTTCATATACAAAAGTTTCCTGGATCATTATTTATTCATCCTCCCTCTTTTGGTATTTGCTCCTTCAACCACCTTGTTGACGATCTTCTCCTCCTCGTCTTCACTTTCAATTGGTGCTGCAACTCCATCTACATTGTTAACTTTTGAGCTTTCCACATCCTGTTTCCTTTGCTCTAGAAAATCTTTTCCCCTTTGTTTTTCAGCCTTAATTAGCTCTACTGCGAGCTTTTCAGCCGTAATTCCTGTTTCATATTTTGCTTTATTGACGATATCGTCATAACCAGGGATAGATAGCTCATCAATGGCCTTCATTCTTTCTCTTTCAGCCATTACGCCCAGGTTAAAGACTTCGTCATAAATCTCCGGATATTTTTCCTTCAGTTCCTTTAAATCCATTATCTTTTCCTCCTTTTCATATGCTAGGCCCGGCACATTTACCGAAGCCGCCACAGTTAAATTTGGTTTATTGATAAATTGCGGAACATTTTTGTATCGTGATAAATCATGCTCAATGCCATTGATAACTATTATTTTTCCATTTTGAACTGTTTCCACTGGCTCATCGTTTTCAATTTCATCTGCGAATCCCAGCTCGATGGCATCATTTGCCGTCATCCACGTTTCGGCATCCATCATTTTCTTTATTTCATCCTCGGTTTTGGTGGTTTTTGTTTTATACACTGCTATGATTGTATCCCTGACCTTGGCCAGCATTTCTGCGGTTTTCCGCATTTCATTTTCATCGCCCCAAGCTAGTGTCACAGGATTGTGAATCATCATCATTGAGCCGATAGGCATGATAATTTTATCACCGGCCATGGCTACTACAGATGCAGCTGAAGCCGCCAAGCCGTCAATATATACATGTTTTATAGCAGGATGACGTTTTAGCATCGAATACATGGCCTGGGCCTCGAAAATATCTCCGCCGCCGCTGTTAATGCGAACATTTAATAGGTCAACATCTCCAAGGGCTTTGAGTTCTTGATCAAGCTCTTTTGAAGTTATATCTTCGTCTTCATCCCACCATTTATAGGCCACAATATAGCCATATATCAATATTTCAGCTTCAACGAGGCCAGTTTCATTTTTTACCGCTGGTTTGATGTTCCAAAATTTCCTAAACGTCTGTTTTACTGTTTTGCTCATCTTTCACCAACCCCCCTTCCCTGCGCAATTTTTCTTCCCTGACTCTTTGTCTGTGGTTTTTATAGAAATCTCCTCCAGTAAGTTCAACGGTTTCTTTCGCTCTTGTGCTAAATCCTTCACTTACACGCTGAGCTGCTGCTTTTACTTCCTTCAATGGATCTATCTGACCCTGAGATGGGCCATTCCATTCGGCTTCACTGTATGCTTTTCTAATAATTGGATCGGAAAAGAATCCCGGCGCCGGCACTCTCCCTTTCGCCACTGCTTCAGCTAGCCATTCTTCGTATATTGGTTGGCAAAAATCTGATGCAAGCCAGGATCTTCTCATCCTGAACATCTTCCAAGCTTCCAGTAAAGCAGCCCTGCTTGCCGAATATGATGCAGTAAATTGTTTTACAAGTAGCTCATATGGGATTTCAAGTGCTGCCCCAATTTGTCTGCAAACGGCCACCACAAATCCATCGAATGCTGAGTTTGGCCTTCCGGGGTTGGCTTCCTTTATGGTTTCACCCTCTCCAAGAGCTATTATGGCCCCGTTTCCGAGTTCATAGGTGTTTTCATCTTCAATATCTACTTGATATTCTTCTGGAACTGACTCTCCAAGAGGAATTTCTGTAGTAGGGCTTTTTGTTTCGATGAAAACTGTATACATCCCGCTTACTACCGCTGCCATTAATTCGGCCTCAGTATATCGACTCAGCTGTTTTAAGCTTTCAATAACCGGGGCAAGTATTGGTACACCTCTTCGCTGTTCGGGTCTTTCAGCCTCCATTAGATGTAGTATGTTTGGCCGACCAGTGACTCTACCAAAAGCCTCAACTCTGACCCATTCATTTTGACCTATATCTGCAGATAAAGGGTGTTTTTGTGCAATGTAATAGGCCACCACTTCGCCGTTTTTGCCTATTTCAACACCGCCACTTATATCCTTATCTGGCGGTTTAGGCTGTGGATCGCAAACTCTATCAGCTTCTATAAGTTGTATCCGCAAGTCGTATGGCATCCCTGGCCTCGGTATGACTGGTAGCAGTGCAAAACAATCTCCTGACATCAATTGTGATAAAAAAGCCAATTGCTGCAGCTCATAAAAGTTATTCATGCGCTGAGCATCGCAAGAAACACTGCTGGCCCAGAGAGAAAATTCTCTTTCCACGAGCTCCTCCCAGGCTTCAGCCTCCTCATCGCTCATGCCTAAAAAATCAGCATCAATCTGTGCTTTTAGCTGCAAGCCTGCGCCTACAACATTGGTTCTCATTGTTTTTAAAGCGCCGGTAGCCAGTGGCGCTCCCATGTAAAGATCCCTTGAGCGCTCTCTAAGGATTGGGAGGTTTTTGTCGATATCTTCCTTGGGTGATCCTCCTTTGCTTATCCAGCCAACCAGACTTTTTTTGGTCCTACTCGCTCCATGATGGCCATATCCGCTATTGAGTATATCGAGCTGTTTTCTTGCTACTGCCCGTTTTAGTGCTCTTTCCGGTGAAAATACCGCAATTGCTCTATCCAGTATATTCATGTATCCATCTCACCACCTCCTATTTTACAGATCTCGTGGGACCACGCGGAAAACTCTACGAGGCCCGTTTATGCCAGCTGAAAGTCTTTCTACTTCGTTTCTCCAAAATTTTATTTGCTCTCTTACTTCGCTCAAATCAGCTCTAGTAATCCTTTTGGTGCCTATTTGATACGATTGACCTGTTGAAATTGCAAGTTCCGCCTGCAGCCATGCTTCTAGATGCTTTTTTGCTGTTTCTAAATCCCATGCCGGCAATTTATCACCTCCAAAGAAAAATAGCACCTTAAATAGGTGCTATAATCCTTTTGATATAACTCTTCTCCTCCTCGGTCTTGGGGGACCGGTCATTTTTTTATGTTGTGTATACATTTTACCTGTTTCTTTCATTTCTTTTAAAGCCTCTAGGTTTGGATTCAGTATCTCTAAAGCAGCTGTTGCATAGTTTCTAACATCAAGAGGTTCATTACTTACTCCTGATTTTTTTATCCACTCAATCTTGGGCCTGCCTTTTCTATACTTTATAATTCTCTTTTCACTTGCCAGGCCCTCAAAATATGTTTCATCGTATCCCTTCTCAGCATTGATTGGGAAATGACAGTATCCTGGCCCCTCAAATTCGATTTTAAGCCTAGTAAGTATCGTATCTTTTCCATTGTCTACGCCGAGAGTAAATAAAGCAGCCCTTTCTCTATTGTTCCTGCTGACTTTTCCCACAAACGGTATACCCATACCACCGCGGCCTTTGACGGCAAATATCCTGCGATGCTCTCTGGGTTTACAAAATTTATACACTTCCGTTGTAAAGTGTCCGCCTGAGTCAATACAAGCACAGGATATATTGATCTTTTCGCCATTTTTAAATGACCATTCTTGGTTTAAATACTGGTCTAGCTGATCCCATATGGCCTGCTGGCCAGGGTCTCCATAAAAAATCTTATATTCTATGCCCCAAGATTCTTTGCCTATTCCCCATCCTACTACTTCTACTTCAAGCCTATCATCCTGGACGTCTACACCTGCAGTGAGCACCAATACATCATCAGGAACCTCAGCGTCATAGCGCTCTCTTCGCTTCATCAATGTTTTTACTTCCAGGTCCCCTGCATGGTCTTCCCAGGTTTCCCCAAGCGCGGTGTTTACCCAAACCTTTAGCACTTCAGGGCCTTTTTCTTTGGCCTCTTTGAAGTCTTCTATGATTTCCTCCCATCGTTTCCACGGTGAAGCCAGCTCACATAAGTGAAAACCTCTTTTGTTGGGATGCTTTTTCCTAGCTATCCACTTCCCATTTTGGCTCTTCCATTCAAATTCGGTATGTCTTTCTTTGCATTTCTCACATTCCATTGTTGCGTCTTCAAACCTGATTTGTGCCCATCTTAGGGGTTGATAATGGCCACAGCTTGGGCATGGCAGGCACCATTGTTCCATGGTTGAATCCTCATATTCTGCCTCGATCCTGGATGCATCTTTGATAGTAGGTGTTGAAACATATACTTTCTTTTTATTCCAGAAAGTCGTTGTTCTTTTTGCAGCCAAAGAAAGGGGATCCCCTTCTGTTCCTGCACTAAGCGGAAAACGGTCAACCTCATCAGCTAGTAGTATTCTTACAGGCCTGCTCGAGAGCCCAGCCGGAGAGTTTGCGCCAATAAGTGTAATATGGCCACCGGGGAATTTTTTGTGCAGTAAAGTATTGTCAGAGTCTCGAGATTTAGCATCCTTTATCTTGCCGCGCAATACTGGGGTATCCCTTATCATGGGCGCAAGCCTGTCTTTTGAAAAAGCTTCAGCTATTTCCTTTGTAGGCAGCATGTATATCATTGGAGCCGGATCATAATCAATAAAATAACCGATTGTATTGAGTAATATCTCAGTTTTGCCTACTTGCGCCGATGACATGACCACTACAGTTTCAACTTCTGGATCGTTTATCGCATCCATAATTTCCCTTTGATAAGGTGCTCTGTCTGTTCTCCATTGACCACTTTCTGCGGATGATTCAGGAGAAAGTCGTCTGTATTTATCAGCCCATTGTGAAACCGTTAATTTTGGTGGTGGGGCAAGGATTTTGGCTATTTTTTTAAATAGAGCAACGGTCTTATTCATCGTCATCGTCATCGCTCTCAATATCTTGCAAATACTTCGGACCGTAAAAAAGTTCTGGGTCATAATTAGATAGTTCTTTCAAAGCTTCGTATATCTCATTTTGTAACATGTCTTGTATCGTGGCTACGGTGTTTTGAGCAATTAGCATCGGTGCCAATTTTGCCGGCAATGCCAATAGCTTTGATCTAAAAGCCCCCAACATATCATTCATAACTTTTTCAACATCTGCAGAATGATGTAATTCGCCTTTTAGATGTGCAAGTTCCAGCTCTGCTTTTTCTCGTTTTGCTCTTTCATGAAGGAATTTTTCATAGTCCAGGTTTTCTTTAACTTTGCTACTATCCACTTCCGCTGAAGCAGCCGCTCTTAAAAAAGCTATATATTTTTTAAGTGAATCTTGTAAATCGTATCTGCCATGCCCTATTCTATCAATCACACCCTCCTCGACCAGCTGCCTGACTCGCCTTTCAGTGAGCCCGAAAATATTTGCAAGAACTTTTGTATTCACGACAAGGCCATCTATGCTTTTTAATTTCTTCGACATGATATCACCTACATTTGCGGAAGGAAAAGTCGATAAAAAATTTCTGAAACTAGACAAATTTTGGGGTCGCGAGCACCCGTAACTTGCTTGATTCTTCAGAAGAACCTATTTTCTTTTACATTTCATCCAAAAAATGTTATTATAATAGCAAAAGCACATAAGGGGTGATGTCAGTGTATAGGAGTGTGAGGTGTAAGGGTATAGTGATAGCAGCCGTAGTGTTGCTGACAGTGGTCTTGGCTATTGTAGGTTGTAGCTCCAAACCTGATACATCTAGTCCCGAAGCTCTACTAGAGTCTATATTCACATCTCCGAGAGATGATAAAAGTAGCGGCATGACAAATTATCAAATCAATGGCTCCGAGGCCACAATCGAATATAATTATTTTCCAGTCGGGATATCTCCTTTTGACGAAGAACTAGGAGTGCATTTATCTTCAAAAATCAAAGATTTATTTGAGCAAGATTATTTTGATAAAATTACTATAATTGCCAAAGGCCCATTTGATGACGGATATGGTAATTATAATTGGGTGCCTCTGATATCCTTCGAATTCACCAGGGAAATTTACGACAAAATAAATTGGGATAACTTCATATCGCAAAACTTAGTGAAGATATCCCAAAATGTTAAATTTTATTAATGCCCATCAAGGGCTTTTTTATTTTTCGCCCTGGCCCCAGCTATAAGGCCTTCTATGAATGGATAAAAAAGATACGGCGCCCAAAAGACAATAAAAAGGCCGGCTACCGCAACACGCTTCCATATCGGATCTTTTTTAGCTCTATTTATAATTCTTAAGCCAAAAAGAAGGCCAATTAATAAATAGGCGATAATAATGTATCTCATTAAACCACCCTCACATGTCTTTTTATATAAAAAGCACCGGGGGATACCCGGTGCTGATTTTACACATTTTCACTTACTATCATAATACCATGTCTATTTCGGATTTTTCGGATTGTGGTCAAATATTCCTTCTAAGTATTTATCATGAATAACTTTTCTGGGATAGCTCTCATCATGTTTTCCTATTTTCCTTGCTATTTGCAGCCAAGAAAGGCCATCTATGTATCTGTATTGAAATACTCTCCGGGTTCGGCTATCTGGAATTGTATCTATGAATTCCTCTATCTGCAGTTTTAGCTCCTCGCATGTATCTTTTCTTTTAGTCAGTAGTTTTTTCAGTCGTTTTAACCTTTTTTGCTTTTTCACATTAACCCCCTGAATATGGAATTGACGTTGGGTATAAGGGAATTCACTATGGGAGCCCCTAACACTATCATGTTCAATTCTATCGACTTGTGCTTCGAGTTTTTTAATACGTTTTTCAAGGTCTCGGATCTCGGCTTGCAGATCCGTATATTGCTGTAAAAGTTCTTTGTAGTTCAAAGCGCATCCTCCCCTTCCCATGGCAACAATCCCCCGCGGCCGCCTTTTGGCCGTTCAGTCATGACCGCTGCATACAGCTTGTCCTTGCCCGAAATATCTGCTGCGGCTGTAACCAGTTCCGTAACATCTTTGACGTATAGCCGATATTCCCAATACAGCCTTCTGAAGATATTTGGCTGCAATTGCCGGATATATTCCCCGATTGTGATAAAATCCGCGGTTGTTCTCCGCTGCATATGTATATATTTCATACCTCTTCCTCCTCGGTGTGGCCTTAAAGTTCAATTGTAATTCTGGCTTTGCCGGCCCTTCGAATCACCTTCATTTTCTGGTCATCCTGTAAGGGCTCCATGATCGTGTCCATTGTTTTAAATATAAACGTCAAGGCGCTTTTGGCCCATTTTATCTGGTCTGTTGGCCGGTCTAGCTCTTGCCAGCGCAGGATCATCTCCTGCCACTCGGCAACAAATGCCGCGATTATTATTATTTCTTTTTGCTCCTGTTGATTTAAGTATGTTTTTTCCGGCTTAGATTTCTTTATTTTTGGTTTGCGTTTTGGCTTGTTCAATTCTTTGTGTTTTATAAGTTCAGCAACGGATATCAATTCAGAGCCTCCTCTTTACTATAGGTCCTGTCCTTTTCATGGAATGTTCATTAATCTTTATCTTTAACCCATTTGATATAATTGTCCCTAATTACCTGCTCAGTCTTTTTTGATATAGCTTGGGCTAATCCGTCCATTACTTCTTCTACTGCATTTATTGCTTTTTCTTTCAATCTTCTTTGCACATCTGGCTTTTGCATATACTCTTTGGCAAACTTTATAGCTTCATCTTCAATTGTTTTTTCTAATTGATACCCGATTCGGAAATCTCTTAAAATATTCTCGACTGCATTGGTTAAAATTGCTTCTTTGTTATCTGCACTCAGATTGTTTATAATTTTTGAGGCCGTTTCGGCAATCATGGCCTTTAATAAAGTATCATTATCCATTTATCTCCCTCCATTTTTTTATATAAATTGCTGGTTGTCTATTTTACTTCAGTCTTTACCGCTTGTATCTCGGATTTTAAACCCCACCCTATATATGCCAGTTGCACTTTTTCACCTTCTATTTTTAAAACTTTGCCCCACCTGCACCATATATTGTCAGGATTGTCAAAGGTCGCAATATCACCTATTTTTATTTCCATTCTGATTTCACTCCTTCACATAAATATGAACCATTTACCCCTCCGTAATCATTTTTATTTGTCACGCACTCGCCTCCAATTCCCCCAGGGAGCAACTATGAACTGCCCATCATCCATCTTCACCAATAGGTTCCTTGGCCCCGGCCCCTTGCCTTTTACAAGGCAAGTGCCAGTTTTCCCGTATAGTAGATGGTTATGATCCTTGTTGACATATTTTAGCTTAATTGACATTTATACCGCCTACCATTCACCCGAAGAACGGGTCTGCCACTTTTCTTACCTCTGGTTCTCCTCCCGGGTCGCAGCTTATGACAATAAAGTGTTTGATTCTTGGCTGAATTCTTGGGATTTTGTTCCCGTTGTTTCTGCTGCAATCATGGCCCCATAGAGGATCGCACCTATTCAAATATGGGCACTTTATTTCAAGGCAAAATTGTGCCCTTTCATCCTCGAGCTTGGCCATTTTTATCCACCTCCACAAGTGGTCGCTTTTTTAAAGGCCTCTCTTAGTTTCCGCAAGTAGAAGTTGTATCTTTCTTCCCAACTCTTCTGCTCGTAGATTGCAGCATCTATGAGCTCTTTGTCTGTAGTATGGTCAAGCTTTATTTCAGCCTGGAACAGCTGCTCTCTGGCATGTTCCAGAGCTTCCTGAAGTTCAAGAATGTTCATTTCTGCACTTCTATTATGATGTCGCCTATGGCCACAAATTTTTTGTTCAAGCACTCTCGATAACCCCTTTCAGTTTGTATCAAATAGAAATGTTCATACTCTTTTATCACCTTCCCCCTTTTTATAAAGGCCAGGTCTGCTATTTCCTTTTACTTATGTGTTCCCGGCTTCATTGGTCCTCCTTTGACGCTTGCATCAAAGCAGCTATTATAATTCCGAAAAATACCCCCGCGTAAAAACTTCCGATGGTTATTAGCCAGTTCATTCTTACACCCCACATAAGTAATCCAATACAATCCCGTTTCTAGGCTCCACTAATGTCGCACTTCTTTCAAATTCCAACATTGGAATCGATGCAAAGCCAGGCCTACCTCGGTTCTTTTGCCATGTTTCCCAGTAATCCTTAATTGTTTTATAATTTAGCCGATATATTTTATCTAATTTTACAAAGCTGATAATCAGAAAGGCTTGTCCTCCATTTTTGGTCCATTGCTCCATGAAATCAATCTGATGATCTTGGATGTTTTTGAGCGGAAATTTGTCTATTTCCCGGGTTTCTTTCGCATCAAAGGCTATAGGTATTCCTTTGTATACACCAATGTAATCCAATGCGGATTTTTCTTCGAAGAATCCCTCTATTCTGCTCCCTTTTATCTTTAGTGGCTTTATAGGCGTGGGAAATTTTTTCACGAATGCTATCCCTTTGGCCCTGTATTGATTGTTGGCCCAATTAATCCATTCTTCCAACACTCTGCCTCTATTTGCTTGGCCAATTCTCAATTTCCCAAAACCCCCATTCTCCTTCTCCTGATCCTCCCTTGACGAGCCAGGTGCATTATCAGCACTGCGACTTCATCCGGATCCCGTTTCATATGTTTTGCTATGTCCGCAATATGCCAGCCGAAACTCCAAAGCTTTTTAACTTTATTGACTTCAACAGGGAACCATGAGAAGTCTAAATCATCAAGCGCAACGATAAGTTCTTCCTGTGGCCGGAGCTTGTAACGGTCATAATGTTTTGTCATCTTGCGGCACCTCCAGGCCCAGCTGTTTCGTTGCCTCGAGAAAACCTTTTTTGTTTTTGTTTTGCTTTATCCAGTTTCGAAGGTTTTCGGCTGCTATGCTTTCGTGATCTAGTTCTGCTGCTATTGAAGGTATGTAGTATGGGCTTTTTTTCTTCTCACACCGGGTTCCATCGTAGGAGTATTGCTCGCCGGCCTGGCAAACACAATGGGCAATGTATTCGCCCTCAAGCTCTCTAACTTTTTTTCGGTAGAGGATAAAACCCTCATCCATGCAAATAAAGCATTTTGGCATTGATATCTTTTCTTTCATGATTTCAGTCTCCAATCTTCACCGCAAGTTCTAACCGGCTCGCACATCTCGGTTAGCCTGGATACTATAGACTGGCCACGTTCCCCGAGTTTTTCCGCAAGCGTTACGCTTGTGAAATTCGTTGTAACCACAATTGGCCTTTCATCGTTGTATAGCCTATTTATGATCTGATATAGGAGAGTGTTTGTATTTTCTGAAGCCCTCTCTTTTCCAAGGTCGTCAATTACTAATAGATCCACTTCCGTGGTAAGTATATCAACTATCTCCCACTCTTCCAGTTCGGTCTTCTGGCCATATGTAGATTTAATCAGTGATATGATGTCTGTGATGTTTCTGCAAATGACAGTGTAAAGTCTGCCGATTAGGTCGTTTGTAACGGCGCTGGCCAGGTGTGTTTTCCCGGTGCCCACTGGCCCTGTGATAAGTAGGCCGCGCTTGGTGTTAGGAAAGTTTGCACAAAACTCCTTTGCCTGATAAAAGGCCGCTCTGTTTGCATCGGTAATCTGGAAATTCTCAAAAGTTTTTTTCTGAAATCTTTTGCCGAGTCCGCTTTTTTGGAGCAATTCTGAAATCCTGTCTTGTTTTTTTCTCATCATGAGTTTTTTTAATTCTTCCTCATTTTTCCTAATACTTTCGCGAATGAAGTCATCTATATTCAAAAACCTCACCACCTATATTTAGATTTGGCTGCCTCCTCATAATCAATCTTTCTCGAGTTCTCGTCATTACTTAATCTCATTCCGCCGGATGTTTTCCAATTCTGCAGTATTCCCTCGATATATTTCTTATTTCGCTTACCTCGTTTCTCTGCTTCAAGCATTGCATTTTTGCACCATTGGAAACCATAGTCTCTTAAAATGTCTTGCAACCATTCCGAAGTCAAAGAATTGATTGGGCCTATTACTTGTTGATAGAGATTTACGAGCTCGATAAATTCATTTTCAGAATATGAACTACTACTACCACCATTACTACCCCTATCAAGCCCCTTAGAAAGGGCTTCTATTTCTTCTTGTTCTTGTTCTTCTTCTTGTTCTTGTTCTTCTTCTTGTTCTTTTTCTTCCCCCAAGTCTATGGATAGTCTATCGATAGGGTATCCATATTGTATGCATAGATCATAAAATACCTTGAGAAAAGCCTTATTCTTCACGTTTTTGAGCTCTTTTTCAACACATGACATAACCTTTGGAGATTTTATGGAATTATACTTGAGCCAATTGAGCAAAAATACCTCATTTGTATCCTTTGAATATAATATTTTTCCCCTATCAATAAACCTTTGAAGTAGTATATATACTGTATCTATAGGGTATCCAAGCTCTATTGACATCAGTTTTGGTGAAATTTCATATACACCACACTGCGTGGTATGTGGGTTCGTCATGAGGTATAAGTAAAAATATTTTTCCTCCGGCTCATATTCAATCATCTCTGGGTCCTGCCAGAAAGTCGTGTGAACCTGCCTGAAAACCGCCATTTTTCACTTCCTCTCCTGCATCAGGTCAATGATATTTATCTGGCCTGTTGGATATCTCATTGGGCATTTCTCCGGCATCGATATCACAAAATCTTCATCCGGTTTTGGGATTGGCGGCTCCATGTATATTTCTGTCTTAAGATAATCGCAAAATATAAATGATCTTTCGCTCCATCCACCACCTTCTTGCCATCCTCCCATGTGCTTACAGCAACTTCCGTACGGGCCCGCATTGCAGCAATGGATGTTTTTTAGACCATTTATATAATTTTGACTTAAGACTCTGATGAAACTCATGAGCCCCACCCTTCCCAGCGATAGATGGGAAACTGGTCCAATATTCTACCATCTAATTCCGGCATCTTGACTATTCTTTTATTTACTTCCATTTGTTTTAAAAAAAACGGAACGCCGAAGTAAATACACTGATTTCTCAAGCTTCTTATCCATTCGATTTTAGCAGGCCTTCGATTTGGCCCTGATTCAGAGCCACAGATAACCCAATCTAACTTTGGCCCCACGTGTCCTACGCCATGTCCATGCCAATCATACGTAAAATCATCCTCGGTAAGCGCATTAATTCTGCGCTCCGTTGGTGGTGCACATGGCTGTGATGAGCCAGGGCCAGTTATAGGGATTACAATTTCGGTCAGATCTACCGGCCCAAGCATCGGTTCCACGCTCACAAACCGCTTGGCTGCTGGTAGCTGCAGTAGTATCGGTATACGTTCTTCGGCTCGCTGCTGATTTTCGGCAGTGACACCAAGCCAGACATTTTTATGGGTATACCAGCCAAGCCTTGCTAAAAAGTCTTTCATACGCTGCGGTCTTTTTGTCAGAACCAAGAACGTATGATGACTCGCGTTGTTCATAACTTCCCATGCCCTAGCAATAAACTCAAACGGAACATCCTCATGAAACAGGTCATTCCAAATAGCATAAACTGTCGGTTTCTTTTTCTTGAGCGGCTTATCTAAAAAATCACGATTCAATCTGATTCGACCATTAAATCGTGTGGATAGTCTGCCGGCCTCAGTCAATCCTTTGTTTCTGGCTTTTATCTTTTCATTGGGATGTTCTGCCCTCATATGTGTTTCCCTGGCACTCCAGCAATTTTGGCAGCCTTCTGATATTGGAGTGCATCCACTTACTAGGCTCCAGGCTTCATCCCAATACAAGCCTTTTTCAACTCTGCTTTTACATACATTCATTAACAACACCTCTAGACCATGTATTTCGGCGGCATATGCTTTTCACCAAATACCCTCCTTGGCCATCTCACCGTTTCTTGTTTTTCCTTTTTAGCTCTCCGATCTTGTTGTAAATGTCAGCTATTATTACACCTGTTTTGGTTAGCTCTGCATCATTTTGAATCAGGCCTTTTTGGTTCATCCTGGCCAGCTGTGACCGTGACACCAAAATCAGATTTTCCGGGTCAAAATTCCGCTTGTTGCCGTCACCGAATATGACGGCATGGCCCGGGGGAACCGGCCGGCCATGGTGTTTTTCCCATATAAAACGATGTTTATATGCCCATTTGTTCGGGTCAGCTATCTTTACTTTTAAGTAACCATCACGGTCCACAGTTTCGCTGCCAACCGGCACCCAGTTTTTGGGTAGGTTGCCTTTTTTAAATTGTGTCTGCTCGGATCCAGGCGCTTGCCAACCCTTCAGGCCCTTATTCCAAGGAATGTTATCCTTGGGAAAACATCCTGTCCTGCCGCTTTTGATTTTGTATCTTTTGCCTGTTGCTGCTAAAGCTTTTACGCTCAAATTAGTGCCAAAAGTTTTGTTGAAAAGCTTTGTCAACTCTTTCCATGTCATTATTTTGATGTTTTTGCGGATGAAATCGAGTTGCTCGGGTGTGTATTTGTGAATTTTCCTGGCCATCGATTACTCTCCTAGCAGCTCAGCCCGGAGCATAGGAGGAATTTGTTTCTTGTCTTTCTTGCCTTCTAAACCGTATTCATGCATAAATGTTTTGGCCCGTAAAACCAATGAACCGTTTGCAATGATCTGGCTTGCAATGTCAGATATAGCTTTTGCTCTGTTTATTTCCTCCTGAAGAGCTTCCCCCTTAATTTCTTCATCACCTAATCGCTCTAACTGGGCAAATAAGTGATTATTTAAATCGGTAAGCGTGTTTCTCACACCCATTTATCAAGTCTCCTTTCTTTTTCCTCTAAATTGGCCCGCCTCCAGGGCCCCCGAAGGCCCCCGATGGCAGTCTCCATTTCTCAACAAGGATATCCTCCGGTTCTATTTGCCTATCCAGAGCTATCCTCACCCACTTTTTTGCGTCCATTCAGCTGGGCCATATTGTTTTCTGCCCATTGCTATACCTCCTGGGTTAGCCTAATCCCGCTATTCCTCCCTTTCGTTGGCTATTGTTCCACTGTTGACTTTTTGTTTCTCTGCCTGACCTCAGTTTGACAGTCCATACAAAGTTGTTTCTTGAAAAATTTTTCGCTGTATTCCTTTTCAGATTTGGAAATCATTTTGCCGCAATCTGAACATGTTAGGATTGCTGGCTCCGACTCTGGTTCCACATCTTCAGGGTCTCCGTCAACTTCGAAAGCCTCTGAAATACTGGGTTCTCCTGTATCTCCTTCTTTGCTCTGTTCTGGCTCCTGATGTGCTCCCGAATTCTCTGTATCTCCTCCGCCATCTTCCCGCGGAAAAAACCCTGAATCTTCCTCTTCAAAAGCAGCCACGTCTTCAGCCTCTTCCTCACGGATCATATTCTCGACATCAAGGAAGCCATTTGCCGTTATATATCTTACACACCGGTTGAAAGCCCTTGTCTGAGCCATTACATCTGCATGTGGTTTTATGGTAGACATCTGGATATTGTCCAGGCTTGCTGTGGCTTTTGCCTCGACTTTGAGCCCATCTCCAAAAATGATGATGCATTTTGCCACAGCGGTCCCTTTCGGCGCCGTGAACATTTCGGCCATGTTGTCACGTTCCTTACACATCTGTTCGATTATGGGTGCAGGTAATGTTTTTGCAAGTTGCAGCATTTCCTGCGGAGCCTCATGTGCATAGCTTCCCATGATGGTTAGTATGCTTTTGATGCCTTTACGTTTATTTGCGACCTCTTGGAGCTTGAGCTTCAGGCCACCCGTGTCAACATATGGCTTACCGCCCATGTTGACGAGAAAGGGAGCCATGCCTTTGAGATCGAGCTTGCCTTTCAGGTTCGTGATTTCTTTCAGGGCCTTTATGGCCTCTGGGTCCTTATTTATCGGCACTTGATTAGCTTGGTTCACCGGAACTTGTGATTTTTGATTTGCCATATATTACACCTCCACCTTGAATTCTGGAGCTTGCTCTATTACTGTAATACCATCGATAACTTCCCCTGTAGTTTTTGATACAACTTTGTCTCCAACGATTTCAGTATCTTTTTTGAAAGTAGCCCAGTCTGGAGACTTCTGAATCTTCACCAGTTCTGTCATACCATTTTGCTCAAGCCATTTGACCAGCTTTTCATCATCCCTAACTATCTTCGGTTGTCTGTATTTTTTTACTAGCCTACCGCTTGGGAGCTTGTACGTTTCTTGAGTCTTGCTTTTCCTTTTCGGAACCGTTTCAAAATATTGTGCAAGTTTAAAACTGAAGAATTCAACCTCTTTTACTATGCGCTCTTTTTCTTTTTCAAGAACTGCCTGTAGTTGAGCTATTTTGTCATTTACCACCATTTCGAAACGTCTGTATTCAGCTTGGGCCTCCCTAATTTTATCCAGAGCCCAATCAGCCTGGCTGTCATTTTGAATTTTCCAACTTTCCCTTTGCTGTTCATCCTCCATGTCTACGCCAAGATTTTGCATAGCCAAATTTTCAATTATGTTCATAATGGCCTCCTTGCAACCCTCATTCTGTTATGTTAGAATGAAGGTGGATTGTATTTTTGTGCCTTCTCAAGCTCCTGCTGGAGTGCCTTGAGAAGGTTTTTTGTTTTGCCGTTATATACAAATATTGCTTTGTGTGCCTCTGTTTTTTCTCGAAAACATTCTGCCTGATATTCAAAAAGGAGTTCCTGCAGTTTTTGCCGCAGCTCGTCCCTTTTTTGAATATGCTTACGTGCTTCAGCTATCTTTTGGTTTAGAATTTCTATATCACCGGCTACAGCAGCGATTTTCCCTTCCAGCTCTTCCCTCGTCAATTCGCCATCTCCCTCGTTTTGTATTTTTCCTTAAATTTGTTGATAAAGTAAATTTGACCTCTCCCCGTTACTTTTGGGGTTTTGCAAATGCTAATATGACCGTCTGAATGGGTTATTGTGGTTTCCTTCACTTCGAACAACCCCAGCTCCATGCTGTATTGTGTAGGCATGTTGTAGTCGGTTCCCCTACGTTTAATTAAATATCCATTTTGTCGTAGCCACTCAAAGAGTCGGTTTTGACCTATGTCGATGCCATTTTGCCGGAGAAGCTTTGCCAGCTCACCAACGAGGATCGAGGTTTTTGATGCAGTCACGGCCTCAGCAAATACCACCTTCGGCCTGTCTAATTCAATCTTTTTCTCTGCCTCTATTCTGGCCTGACGTTCCTCTTTTAGTTGCGTTGCAAGTTTTATTATGAAATCTGGATCGCTGAGGGTTCTTTCGATGACTTCTGGTGTCATATAGGCTCCGTGTTTGCGAATGCTCTCAACAATGTCCCATACCCAATCCATAAAAGCATCTGCTTTAGGTTGGCGACTATATCTGCAAATCTCATATACACCTTTGGCACTATACAACTTTGTATCGTATAGCTTTCCATCAGTAGCCCTCAATTTGAGGGTAACTGAAAATTTATCTAGTCTATCTTTGTTGCGTATGTGTAAATTATCTATAGCCTTTTGTGGATTTGAATATTCTAATGCCCGGCCTATTTGCTCTCTTGTCATCCATATCTCTCTATTATCTCTGTCACTATAAAAATCACACTTGACAACTCCAAAGTTAGCTGATTTTACTAATTGCATATCATTCATGAAGTCATCTCCTTCCTGTTTTTAACTAGTTTTAGTTCAGGCTTTTCTTTCTCTACCCAGCAATCATTCAGCCACTTTTCGAAACCCTCTCTTGGTATTCGTATTGATCTACCAATTCTTTTTGCAGGAAAACCGGGCGTATTGACTATTTCGTAAGCCGCGCATCTTCCAATTCTCAGAATTCTTTGCACATCGGCTACAGTTAGCACTGTTGGATACTCGTCAAGCATTTCAAAAACTCACACCCCTTTTATCCGGAAAAAATATTTCCGCTACTGTTTGCTCTAATGCTGCTGATATTTTCTCCATTACTTCCTTGCTGGGATTCTTTTTTGAATCCCTGTCATTCTCCAATTCACTTATGTAACCTGCCGCAACACCTGACTTTTTGGATAATTCCCTAATAGTTAGGCCCTGCTTTAGCCTGTAGAATTTAATATTATTCATAACCTACCCTCCTGGTATAATATTAAGTTCGTTTGCATAGAATATATCATATTCGTTAATATCGAACAAACTTTATATTATACCATATTGGACTAATATATTAAAATACTTTTCGCTATCACCGAATACCTCAAATTTTCTTAAATTTTCGTTGACATTGAATTTTTTTAGTGTATAATGTTCTTTAGTAGAGAACATAGAAAAGGAGGGATACTGTGTTAGGCGACAACATACGAAAAATAAGGAAATCGTTAGGTATAAGCATAAATAAGTTGTCTAAGCTGTCTGGATTATCATTAGGATATCTTAGCGATTTGGAAAATAATAAGAGCTTAAATCCAACTAAAGAGACATTAGATAAAATAGCAAAGGCTTTAGGTGTTCCTACAGAGAAGCTCTTAACAAATGATTCAACCAACGAAATAAGTTATGACGATATAAAAATAACCAACCCCGATATAAGAGCTATTGCTCGTGCAGGAGAAAAACTCACCCCTAAAGAAGCTGAGGATCTCAGGCGTTTAGCAGAAAGGCTGTTTCCAAATGCATTCAAACACACAACTAAATGAGCCTAGATTTGATTGGGTCGCAAGTATAGCTCGCAAATTTATGCTTTCTCAAAATATATGCAAATTGCCTGTAGATCCTTTTAGCATAGCAAGAAAACAGGGGTGGCCTATTGAGAAAGCAAGTATTGTAGCAAAAGATATAGGTGTATCGGTGGAATATTTAATGATGAACATAATCAAAAGTAAAGATGGTGCCGCAATATACTGCGGTATTACTGATGAATATAAAATTGTTTATAATGATGAAATTAGAAGTATAGGCAGGATTAGATGGACTATCATGCATGAAATAGGTCATATTGTTCTAAATCACTTAAAAGACTATACCCAAACAATATTAACTAGAGGTGGCTTATCTGAGGAGAACTATAGAATACTCGAAGAAGAAGCCGATTTTTTTGCCGGACAAATTCTTGCCCCACCAATTATTTTGAGCGGATTAAAAATAAAAAGCTCACAAGATATTGCAAAAGTATGTAAGCTTTCTAAAGAAGCATCTATTTATCGATACAAATACTATAAAAAATGGAAGTCTATGGGGATAGTATCTCCAGAAGAAATATTAATAAGATTAAATTTTGATGATTTTATAAATACTAAGCACTGTTATACTTGTGGTGCTTATTTTGTCAGCAAGGATGCACATTATTGTCCTTTTTGTGGTAATGATAAGTTGATATGGGGAGATGGAGAAATGCAATATAAAAAAGGTGTGCCTTTAGACGAAAATGGAGTTGCTCAAATATGCCCAAGATGTGAAAATCAGGATATAGAACCAGGTGATATATTTTGTAAAATCTGTGGAATGTATTTGATTCAAGAGTGTACTGAGGTTATTGGATATAATGATTGGGGACAGCCTTATGTTGAAAAAGAGAGTTGCGGGTACAAACCTGCCAGCAATGCCAGATTTTGCCCAAGATGTGGAAATCCAACAACATTTTATCAAGAAGGTGTATTGAAAGATTGGAAAGAAGAAAAAGAAGAATTGGAAATGGAAGAGAGTGTACCTTTTTAAGTAATTAAATCATTAAGGAGTGAGTTTTTTTGCGTGGGCATATCAGAAAAAGAGGCAAAAAATGGTGCGCTATAGTAGATGTAGGCAATGATCCAGTAACCGGTAAACGAAAGCAAAAATGGTTAAGCGGCTTCAATACAAAAAAAGAAGCCGAAGCTGCTTTGGCAGAATTTATACAGCAATATAATTCTGGGAGCTATATCGACCATAAAGGTATTACTGTTTCCGATTATTTGGACAAGTGGTTCCATGACTATGTAGAGATTAAACTTGCTCCTAGGACACAAAGTCGATATTTAGGAATAATTAATAATTATTTTATCCCTGAGTTTGGGCATATAAAATTAAGCGATTTAAAGCCATTCCACATTCAGAACCATTATTCAAAGGCAATAGAAAATCTTTCCCATGCTACAGTTCTATATCATCATCGGGTTATACATAAAGCTCTAAAAATGGCCGTTAAATGGCAATATCTTGTGCATAATCCCGCTGATAATGTTGAGCCACCCAGTGCTAAAAGAAAAGATTTTACCATATTATCTATAGAACAAATTGATACACTTTTACAATATTTAAAAGAAAAAAATCATGTTTTATATATACCCATTGTTTTAGCAATAATGACAGGCATGAGGCGTGGAGAAATATGCGGACTCCAATGGCAAGATGTTGACCTAGATTCAGGGCTAATCCAAATCAAACACCAATTACAGAGAATTAATGGTGAGTTAATCCTAAGAGAGACAAAAACGGCCGGCAGTCGCCGACCAATCGCATTGGATGATATCACTATATCACTTTTAAAAGCTCATAGACAAGAGCAAAGAGAAAACAGAATTTTTTTTGGCCCCGCATATCAAATTGAAAATTTTGACTACGTTTGCACCTGGCCAGATGGCAAACTTATTGACCCAGACTATATAACCCATTCTTTCTCCAAGATATTAAAAACATTGAACTTGCCGTCCGTTCGTTTTCATGATTTGAGGCACACCAGTGCAACTATGCTTTTAAAAGCCGGTATAAATCCGAAAGTCGTGAGTGAGCGCCTAGGCCACACAGATATTAGAATTACCCTCAATACTTATTCTCATGTTTTGCCAAATATGCAAAAAGAGGCTGCGCAAAAACTTGCCGAGAATGTCTTTATAAAAACTGCAAACAAATTGCAAACATAAAATTCATAATGAGATAAAATTAAGTATAATGGAAAATAATAACAAAACCTGCGAAGCCTCGATATTCAAGACTTTAATGGACATGGCATAATTATATAACACTGTCTAGATTATACCTAAACACACTCGTAATGCGCAGGTCGCCGGTTCAAATCCGGCCATCAGCTCCATGTGAATACTATGGCCTAAGTATTTGCAAAAGATTTTGTTTATAGGCAAATCGCAAGCAAACTTATTGGCACTAAACATAATGAATAATCCCCCGGCATCAGTCGGGGGTATCTTTATGTTCCCTATCTTTTCCTTTATGCTCAATACTACCGGATATTTTTCCCATTGCCCCAACGGCCAACGCTCAAGTAATATAGAGTCTATCGCCATGAAGCCAGCAAGTATTCATATGGCACTGTCCGTCTGTCAAATAGAAAATAGTGGATTAAAATCAGGTAGCATAAAGCGAATACTTAAGATAATTAAAATCGTTGAGAATGAAAATTTCGCGTCGCAATTATAATCGCTCAATTGACAATAGACAGCCTTTAAAGAACTATAATATAATAGTTAAAGAGAATATTTACAGGCAGTGTTGCGGCTGTTGCCGGTAACACATCATCTGCCGGCGGCCTTGGCGCATTCTGAGTTATATGCATATTTATTCTTGGTATATTGATTCTTGTCGACCTATTTACCTTGCCTAAACAAGTTAGAAAGACATATGAGAAAGCTGAAAGCAAAATTATAGACGAGCTATTGCTGCCGTCAAGCCACCGACCATCAAACATAAACGATGAGAAGGAGCTAAAAGGCATATAAATATTTTATTTCATTAAAATATTGTGAACATCATGGAAATTTTAGTTGACAAAAACAATTGAATATTGTTATAATTACATTGCTGCTATACATTGGAGTATCGGCAGATTAGCAAAGATGCTTTTACAAGGAAAGTTAAAACTTGTCCTTGGGTAAAGCATCTTATTTTTATGGGGGGAATGTGTCAAATAACTGATAAGCTTTACAAACGGCAGATGTAAATAATATTTTATTTATGAAAGGATGAGTTTGAAATGAATTTTAAGAAAAAAACAAGAATTGCAATAGTTCTCTTAGCTTTGTTTGCTCTATTATTGCCTAGCCTTTCTTTGGCTGACACTGCTCCAAAAACGTTACAAGCAGTTTTCAGTGAAATGCAGCTTGTTATTAATGGACAAGAAAGTACTAAAATTACTCCCATTGTATACAAGGACAGAACGTATCTGCCTGTTCGCTATTTTAGTGAAAAGTTAGGATATAAAGTTGATTGGGATGAGACTACATCTACAATCTTTGTAACATCAACGCCGGAAGAGATTTCTAAAAATATACCAATAATGGATACCGGTAAATGGGCACCTGCCACATTAAACAGATTGCAAAAATTTATTGATGAAAATGGTATTAAAAGCCCAAATTACGATCCAAAACATAAACCTTATGCAGTGTTTGACTGGGATCAAACATGTATTTTTAATGACACCCAGGAGGAATTATTTAGATATCAAATTAAAAATTTAGTGTTTAACATGACTCCTGAAGAATTTGCAACAGCTATAAGATATGATGTACCAAAAGATGATTTTAGCTCAGAATACAATAATTTAGAAGGACAGCCCGTCAATATAGAAAAAATCGGTGCAGACTTGGATGAACGATATAAATTTCTTTATGACAATTATATTTTTTTAAAAGACAAAGACGCTGCAAAACTCGCAAAAATTCAAGAAACTGAAGAATTTAAGGATTTTCAAGCAAAACTTGCTTATTTATATGAAGCAATTGGAGGGACTTTCAGCGCCAACGTAAGTTATCCTTGGGTTTTGTATTTGTTTACCGGCATGACGACCCAAGAAGCGCAAGCACTAACAGAGGAATCTAACGATGTTGCTTTAGGCGAAAAAATCGAGTATTATACTCTTACTAGCTCCTCGAAGCTTCCTGGAAAAGCCGGCGTTGTGACAGGGGAATACAAAAGAGGGCTTCGTATTGCTCCGGAAATGTCTAATCTGATGAATGTATTGAGAGGAAATGGAATTGATGTATACATTTGCTCTGCATCTTTGGAAGATGTAGTTGAAGTTTTTGCCGGTTTACCTAAATATGGCTACAATGTCCCGCCCGAAAATGTTATAGGCATGAGATTGGAAAAAGACACCGATGGGAAATTTAAAACCGAGTACAAGAAAGACTATCCTCAAACTCAGCAAGAGGGAAAAACTGCAGCTATCCAGCAGATACTCGTTTCAAAGTACGGTTATGGACCGGCGTTTGTTGCCGGCGATAGCCAAGGTGACTATAATATGGCTACCGATTTTGAAGAAACCCAATTGGTCCTGATAATTAATAGAGTGAGGAAGCTTTCAGACAAAATTACTATACTTGCACAAAAAGCCATTGAATCCTTGAACGATCCTAATGCAAAATATGTATTACAAGGTAGAAACGAGAATTATGGTTTATTCATACCTCAGGAATCCACTATTAGATATGGCAATAAAGAAGCCGAACTTATACGCAGCAACTAAAGCTTTAAAGGCCTTAAATAAAGCACTCTACTTATTTAAGGCCTTATAAAGTAATTTTTAGTATAATTTTTATTTTAGGCTCTCACTTATCTTTTCGATTCCTGCGCTTTCATACTCTTCAATTTTGCCTTCATCGCAAAAATTGGCGAGTTTGGGGTCCAGGGGGAGTGAACCTAAATAAGGTATATTTGCTTCTTTAGCTCCTTCTTCGCCTCTTGCTTTACCAAAAACTTCTATTTTTTCTCCACATTTAGGACAAGCTACATAGCTATAGTTTTCTATAAGCCCTATCACAGTCAGGTTCATCATGTTTGCCATCTTAACCGCCTTTTTTACTACCATGCCTACCAGCTCCTGAGGTGATGAAACTATTACAATACCATCCAGCGGCAGCGATTGCATTACAGTAAGAGGCGCATCACTGGTTCCCGGTGGCAAGTCCACTAGAAGATAATCTAAATCGCCCCAAATTACATCATCCCAAAATTGCTTAATGGCATTGCCAATTAAAGGCCCTCTCCAAATTACAGGATCGTCTTCATTTTCGAGTAAAAGATTTAGTGACATTATGCGAATACCTCTGGCGCTTTCTACCGGCATCAATCCGATACCAATATTCTCGGGTCTCTCGTTTATCCCAAACATCTTGGGAATGCTGGGACCTGTTATATCTGCATCCATTATTCCGACAGTATATCCTTGCTTCCTTAAGCTTACTGCCAAAAGACTGGTTACTGTGGACTTTCCTACGCCGCCTTTTCCGCTCATAACTGCTATAACCTTTTTAATTCGATTCAATCCTGAAGCTTGCGGTTCTTGAGCCGCGTCATTTAATTCCTTATCTATATTTTCACTGTTTGATTGATTTTTATCCACTATATACACCCTTTCTTTAACCTTTCTGTCACTTGTAATTACGGCACTGCCTTCTTCTTTGTTTTATAGGCATTAAGTTAGTGCTGTGGCATTTCGGACACTCGTTATAGGTTTCACCTTGCGGCTGTTTCCATTCATTTCCACAGTCTCGACACTTTAGGGATTGAACAAATCGGTACGTTCCTCCCTCGATTTTTATAGCTTTACCTTTTATAAGCGCCTCAGCTACCTTTTTTCTTGCTGAATTTATAATTCGAACAAAAGTAGGTCGCGATACATTCATCCTTTCAGCACACGGTTCTTGCTCAAGACCTTCAAGATCTTTTAATCTTAATGCTTCAAGTTCATCTACCGTCAGTACAACTTCTTCTAAATCTCTAAGCGGCACGCCGGCAGGTTTAAAATACGTCACATCTGGAAGGAATTCCACATGCCGCCATTTAGTTGGTCTTGCCACATTTACACCCCTTTCACTAAAACCTACAATATTCTACCATTGTAATGAACATATATCAATAAGCAGAAATAAATATTGGGCGAAGACATATTCGCCCAATAGGTTCTATAGATACTATTTTCCCGATGTCTAATTGTCGCCGGAATTTTCTTTTTCTGTTTCTTTTAGATCTTTAAGTCTTTTTTCTGCTAACTCAAGCTCTTCTTTTAAAAATTTTGCTCTCTGAGTGAGGATATCAATTTCGAATTTTGAACTAGGTTCTTTGTAATAATCCATTCCACTATACGAATAGTCGCCTCTTGCCCAAAACGGTAAACCTGTTGCATAGAACTGCCTTCTATGCCCTCTGCCTAAACCATAGTATCCGGGCTTACAAAAACCAGCGCAAAAGCCAACACGTCGACCAGTCATTGAACCATAACCGATAGGACCTGTACCGTCTCCTCTTGGCATAATCTCACCCCCTATTGTATTATTATGGACATATGTTTATTACCACATTAAGCATAACATAGTTTTAAACATATGTCAATAATCTTTCTAATAATTTTTTCAACCAAATAAAAGATAGTTTTATGATAATAATTTACTGAATTGTCATAGGAATCTTTTCAAAATGTAGTAAGTTTCTTACGACCTCGATTAGAATAGGATAATATGATAAAATGTGATATAATGAAGTGGAAAGAAAATATTTTATCTTCTTTCAATCGAAAGATTGAGGTGATGTCAAATGACAGATGATATGGTTGAGTTAAAGGTTAAAAATGTTGCTATCGTGGATGGAGACTTTTCGGTGCTTTTGATGGACAAAGATGAGAGAATGGTACTTCCTATAGTTATTGGGGCTTTAGAAGCACATAATATAGTTATGCCTATTCAAGGAGTAACTCCTCCCCGTCCAATGACACCTGATCTTTTAAAATCTGCTATAGAAGCATTGGGCGGTGTACCTGAAAAAGTTATAATAACAGATATAAAAGGCGATACCTATAATGCTGAAATTTATATAAAGCAAAATGGCAAAGAAATAATTCTTGATTCGCGGCCAAGTGATGCTATCGCACTTGCTTTAAGATGCAATATCCCTATTTTAATGAAAAGAAGACTTGTGGAATTTACTTATGATATGTCAGATATCGAAGAACAATAGAGAAATGAATTGAAAATCATAAGATATTGCTGTATAATAGCTTTGTGAAATTCTTCTTATTTCACAATAATTTTAAAACTGGTGAGGTGAATTGTCCATGAACTGTTTAGAAGTTAGTAATAAGCTTCAAGAAATTCTGCGTCTTGATACTGACCCGGTAGCAATAACAATGTATAAAGATAAAGAAAAGCTGCCGAGGAAACCCTTGGATTACAAAATAAATCTATGCCAATTGGTTTCAACAGCGCGGTATCAGGGCAGACCCGGTTCTGGAGTTCCCGAAATGATGGTGTGTGCAATGGGAGCAGCATGCGTAGGCCTTATTAAAACACCTGAAGCTATTTCATCCGGTAAAGCTGCGGTTGGGCCTTATTGTGCAAATGAAGAAGCCGGAAAAAAATTTATGGAAAATACCTTCAAGCTCGGCGATAAGGGCAAACAATATGAAGGGATTTACGTTGAACCTTTATCTCGCGCAAAAGAAGAACCTGATGTAGTTGTTGTCTATGTAAATCCGGCCCAGGTAATGCGGCTTGTCCATGCTTGCGCATATGACAATGGAGAAAAGGTTGCAGCTGATACGGTATGCGAAGCAGCATTATGCTCCTCTATCGGCTTTGCATTAGCTAATAACAAGCCAACAATAGGCTTCCCTTGTGCAGGAGATAGAATTTTTGGCGGCACTCAAAATCAGGAACTTGTTTTTGTGGCCCCATATAGTTTGTTTAGAGACAAACTAATTGACAACTTAGAAAAAACTGCTAAAGGTGGTTTCTCCGTGTATCCTGTTCCGCCAAATATGGCCTGGACACCTTCTATGCCACCTACCTATACGATACAGCCCGAGGATTTAAAATAGATCAATTAAGCTTCAGATTCGATGAAGATTAAATTTAAAATTTAATAATACAAAAAAGAAGTTGTGTCTTATTGAGTTTTGCGGCTTTTTTAAGACACAACTTCTTTTACTTTTTCCCATTTTTTGATGGAGCGACGAAATATAATTTTATCTATCAAAGAATATATTCTTACCTGTTGCCGATAGAGGAAGTCCCAGGACTACATCGCCGTCAATTAGATTCATCTTCCTGGCAACAACGCCTATGCGATACATGATGCGGTTGTCAACATTAAACATGCTTGCCGTCTTCGCCGCAGATCCTATAGCAATTCCCAGGTCCACAAAACGCCAGGGGCAAAATGGCCCTGCAAATTCAGAACCTTCTCTGGGCTCCGGCATTTTTGAGCATTCATCATAGCCGCATGCCCCGCAATTCAAGCCGGCGGTTTTTGCATCTTTTATAGCAACAAGCAACACCGCTCCGCAGCTTGCCACCCCTTTTCCATCTCTATCATAATTTTTTTTGCCGTGTTTTTCTCCATATGCCGCCATCTCAGCGCCAAGTCTTGCGATTTCTTTATCATCATCTATAACTTTTACTTCTATGTAATCTTTCCCGGCTGTTTTTGGCGCTGTCCTTGCAGATACTGCCATAAACTTCGCAATTATTTTCAGTGCATCATTCATATTCATACACCCCTTTTAATATTTTAATAATTTACTATATTTTATAATGCTATTGCTGTTTTGGACTTTTCCTTTTTCAGCTCAATCCTCTCTATACGCTTTTTAAGTTCTGCAATCTCTTCCTTATGTGCGTAACCGGTAAAAACATCCTTTTTGCGTTCAATCTCCAAAGCGCGCTGCGCCGCTTTTAAAGCCTTGTTATAGTCTTTTACTTTATGCTCATAGTACTTGGCAAGTTCAAGTAATGCAAACTTGGTGTTCAAGTTTTCTTCAACCATTTTTATCCAAAGCTCTTCTGCCTTATGCCAATTTCCTAATCTTTTATAAAGAAGGGAAAGTTGTAAATATGATTTTTCTTTAATCTCAGGCACTTTAACGGCTTCATTATAGCAGCGTATGCTCTCCTCTATCATACCCATATCTTCAAACACCCTGCCTATACAGTAATAATCCTGATTTTGGCAGCTTTCCGAATTGATAGGGTCATCTAGGGATTTGGCAATTTTATCTGTAATGGCAACCATCGAAAGTATATCCATACAATTATGATAAAATATGGGCTTTAAGGGAAGGGGATTTCTGTCATTTAAAAATCTAAAATATACTGAGGGAATCTCCCAGCCAGGTATGTCTCCCCTTCTTTTGATGAATAAAAGATTTGTTTCCAGCGAAGAAAGGCTTACGCTTTCAAGTCTCTCTCTATAAAACCTTCGCGCAGACAGTAAGAGGTCAAGATGTAAAATATCCTCCAACGGATTTTCCATGCGATTTAGCAAATAGCGAGTAGTAAGCAAAGGCACGTCATAGCATCTGCCGTTAAAACTTATGATATTCTTGAAGTTCTTCAATAGGGCGTTAAGACTGTAAAGGGCTGCTGCTTCTTCATCATAGTCTCTTATAAAATACTGGATAACTTTAAAGTTGTTTTTATCAAAAAAGCCGATGCCGGTTAAAAAGGCAAGGGTGCCTGTGCCTCCTGCAAGTCCTGTGGTTTCTGTATCTATAAATAGTGCATTTGAAAAGTCGAAATCCTTATAGGCATCGTCTTTTGCAATGATTCTTGTTAAATGCCCGGGTATATCTAAAACCGATCTAAGCTCCGTGCTGCCGTGGATATGGGATAAAGGATAGTTTTTTTCCACTACGAGATGCTCTCCAAAAGGTGTTGCTACGGTCTTGGCGTTAAGTAAAGTTTCTATATGGTCGGAGGTGTCATAAAGATTTTCCGGCGGGGCAACTATTTTTTCCCTCTCTATATCGTTTTTTGAAAGATATGCCTTCAATTTTTCTGAAAGGTTCAATCTGAAAGCACCCCTTTTATGATTCTTAGTGCAAATTCCTTGCTGCCTGAGCCCACTTCCTCATAGGGGCCTACGCATGAAGGACACCCATCTTCGCAATCACATTCCATTATCACTTGCCTAGCCGCTTTTAGCAGCTGTTCTTGCATGCCGTAAAGTTTTTCTGAAAATCCAACACCGCCCGGAAAGTTGTCGTAGATATAAATAGTGGGCTGCTGCGTAAACGGGGATCTTATTTGAACCACTCCTCGAATGTCTTTGGGATCACACATAAGATAGAGCGGAGCTATGTTTACCATTACACTGCAAAGGCCTAAAAGACCTGATTGCAATTCTTCTTTTGAAAGCCCTGCAATTCCTTCGGGAATAGAAAACCAGTATGCGGTGGTGTGCATTTCTTCAGGCGGCAAATGTATTGAGCCAAATCCTAAATTTTCATGGGTGAAAAGTTTTATCTTTTTAAATAAGGTTGCCAGGCTTGTCACCATTACTTCGCCTGTATATTTTTTACTATTGCCTTCGCTTTCTTCTCTGAATAAATCAAGAACCTTTATTTCTACGGCAAGATTTGCATCTGTATAATAATCTACATTAACTTTTCTCACATATGCTTTTTTCTCTTCAAAGTCTAATTTTTCAACTTGATATTGCTGCCCGGCATGCATATATATTGCCTCTTCATGAATCAGCATCGGAGCGCTGCTCCTGTCGATTTCTCCTATAACCTTGGCGCCTTCTGTTATATCTATAATCACAAAATTTTCCGCCGAAGCACTTCTTAAGCTGACTTCTTCAGCAGGAAATGATTCAGCCATCCAGTGCCAACGTCCGCCCACATGGCGCAAAATCCTCTCGTTTTCTAAAAAGGCAAGGATCTCATTTATATTTTCTCCTCCGAATGTCTCGCCATCAACAAAGGGCAATTCAAATGCAGCGCATTTTATGTGGCTGACTAGAATATATAAGTTATCCGGGTTAATAAGGCCGTGTTCAGGAGATGATTCAAAGAAATACTCAGGGTGATTTATGATAAATTGGTCCAGTGGGCTGCTTGATGCCACCAAAATCGATACTGATGCATCGTTTCTTCTTCCGGCGCGTCCTGCCTGCTGCCATGTACTTGCTACTGAACCCGGGTATCCAGTTATAATGCTTACATCAAGGTTGCCTATATCAATACCAAGCTCTAAAGCATTTGTGCTGACAACTCCGAGTATTTTTCCGTCTCGCAGTCCTTTTTCGATTTCTCGCCGCTCTCTTGGCAGATATCCGCCTCTATAACCTCTTACTAGGTTTGAGCCGCCGGGAAATTTTTTCATTTCTTCCCGCAAATATGTAAGCAAGACTTCTACCATCAAGCGGCTTCGCAAGAAAATAATAGTTTGTATCTTATTTTTTATAAAATTTAACGATATCTTCTCAGATTCCAATACGCTGCTTCGTCGAATCCCAAGTTGGCGGTTTACTACTGGGGGGTTGTAAAAAATGATGTGTTTTTTGCCTACAGGAGCCCCGTTTTCATCAATTAAGACCATTGGCTTTTCAGTTAATTTTTCCGCAAGTTCGCGAGGATTTGCTATTGTAGCCGAGCAGCATATAAAAATCGGGTCTGAACCGTAAAAATTACATATTCGTTTAAGTCTTCTAAGGACGTTTGCGGTATGACTGCCGAAAATTCCTCTATACATGTGAATTTCGTCGATTACAACATATTTCAAATTAGAAAAAAGTTTCATCCATTTTGTATGATGGGGCAAAATGCCTGTGTGAAGCATATCCGGATTCGTAACAACGATATGGCCGTCTTTTCTTATTGAAACCCTGGCATCTGCAGGAGTATCTCCATCATATGTAAAAGTTTTAATATCTTCTCCCATAATATCCACAATATTCATAAGTTCTGAAACCTGATCTTGGGAAAGGGCTTTTGTTGGAAAAAGATATATGGCTCGAGCATTTTTATCGCAAAGCAAGCTGTTTAACACAGGAAGGTTGTAGCAAAGAGATTTACCTGAGGCAGTAGGCGTAACTACTACTATATTATGATTTGCCAAAGTTTCCTCTAATGCACTGCGCTGATGGGAATAAAGACGATATATGCCTTTTTGTTTTAATGCAGATACAAGTTTTGGATTTAAGTAATCAGGGAAATCTTCATATTGTCCCGCTTTTTCCGGAATAACTTCCCAATGTGTCACATTAGCCAAAAACCGTTCATCATTTTTTAAAAAATCAATTACCTGCTCTAAGTTCATCCTGCAATTCATCCCCCAAAAACCGCATCCATTTAATGTTATTATACCATAATGCAATCTTCTTTATGTTATTAATTTTATCATAAGAACATTCGCACATCAATAAATAGAAAATTACCCGCCACAAGCGGGTATTGGTTAGTAGTAAATCATTTCTATATTTTTACCTATTTTTTCTAGGGTCTCGCCTATTTCCTTTACTATATTCAGTTTTATGGACAGTTCTTTTGGAAAATCTGGATTTTGATGGGCGGGGTTTATTGCTTTTCCTATAAGGAAAGTAATGTCAGTAGCAGACAAAAGCAATTTTGCAAGTCTTGAAGCACCATCTTTTCTTTCAAGCTCTCTAAGTTGTTTATATTGAACTGCAGGATCCATATATCTTAAAAGAAGCTCTCTTGTATGAGCTAGAGTTAAAACGCCTTCTGTCACAAGGTCTATGCCTTCTATTTTAGCAGTAGGCGGTATATTTGCGTCTACAAATTCGGTGGAAGTTATTATTTCTCTTCCAAGGATGCGAGCAGTAATTTGAGCTGCAGTTCCGCCACATACTATTTTTTTGCCTTCTGATTTCATCAAGCGCTCAATGACTTTTTCATCGTCATCAGGGTTTTGAGGCGGGCCGGTAAATACCGTTGCGAACTCCGGCTTTATAATCTTTAATGCAGCAATTGTAGCATCGTCTCCGGGTTTTTCCATGTATAAGTTCGTCGTAACCGCCGACAGAAGTTTAACTAAGCTTCCAAGGGTATGCTCAACCTGAGCAATCTTTTCGATGTATTCCGCTATATTTTTCCACTGCCAACCAAGATTTAAAATGCCGCCTACCCCTGCATGGACAACACCGTCGCTTAAGGTTATAAGCACATCTCCTATCTGGGTTTTGAAGCGATACTCTGTTACTTGCTTCCCTTCGATTTCTCTCTCGTCGCCATAAAGCTTTAAAACTTTACCGCCGCGAAGAAGCATAACAGGAGGATTTCCATATTCTGCAATATAGCAGTTTCCTGCTGAGTCTACCCTGATTATAGTAAATGTAGAATACGCTATTTTGCGAACCTTGCATATCGGCAGTGTTGCCATTATAGTTTTTATAGTTTCTTCAATGCTAAGACCCTGCTTTAGCATCGTTACTGCTATCTTGCTTGTCAATGTAGAAAGAATATTCGCCTTTACGCCGCTTCCCAAACCATCGGCCATTACCATTATAGTCTCATTAGGATTTTGCACAGTTTCGACTTTATCTCCACAGAGTTCTTCCCCGTATTTATTTAAGCTTTCCCAGTAAATCTCAGTTCTTACCTTCATCCTTATTCACCTGAAGTTTCGTCTATTAAAAGCCGCTGTATTTTATTTAGCAAAACCTTTGTTTCTGCTGTTGTTTCGCCTAAGACGCTGGCAATCTCCTGCGCTACTCGCATCTGCTTTTCTATAACCTGCTGAGCTGTTTCCACTGTCTCTCGTCTAAGCTCTTTGCTTTTTTCCCGCATTTGTTCTTGAGATGTTATATCAGTTATTATGCCTATCACAAGAGAATGTTCTCTTTCATAGTATATATCCTGCCGTGTTATTATGCCATACTGCGGTAGATTCACTTTCTTATTTATCAAGTTTTGCTTTGTTTTGCTTACATACCTAAAATCATCATCATCAAAAAGCAAGCCTAAAGGTTTGTGGATTGCATCGGCGCTGTTTACGCGAAACATGGTTTCGGCACCGTTGTTAAATACTTGAACATTTATTTCGCTATCTGTTACTATAATTGCATTTGGCGTAGATTCTATAATAAGATTAGATAGCGATTCTGCCCTATTTCTCATGTAAGGCATGCACATATGAATTTCAGCCATTCCGTTATAGACAGCTTCGGCTTTTTCTCTGCAGGAATTATATCCGCAAACACCGCAATTTAATTCATGTTCGGGTCTATATTTTCCCGTAGCCTCCAATATGCGTTTTATTTCCTCTTCGCTTGGTTTTTTAATTTTTATCGGCATCGGCGGATAGTGTTTTGTAAAATCAATAGGTAACATATCGCAATTTATATCAATTACCTCTCCTGATAAGCTTCGGCTGCTGCGTGCAAATATTTTTACGTTTTTAATTCTTTTAAAGACACCCTTGTCAACATCGCCTACCGCAGGACCATTTACGCATCCGCCGGCACATGCGTTCATTTCTATCCAGGTTCTTTTAAACTCGCCTTTTTTTATTTCATTAAGCATAGTCATGCAATTTTCTTTACCGCTTACTTCTATAAATTCTCGCCACTCATCTTTTATAAACGGTTCTATAGTCTTATAGCTGCCTCCGGGCACAGGATAAAAATTTGCATCATCACAAAAACCATTCTTTTGCTCGTCTATAGGCTCTAAGGCAGGATCAATACCTTCTTCTTCCCACCACTTCATAAGCTCTTCAAAGGTCAGCGCCGCATCTATTCCATAGTTTTCGATATCATGAATCTCTGATTTTTTTGCAAGGCACGGCCCGATAAATGCCACTTCTTTATGACCCTTTACTTTTTTTAGATATCTGCCGTGGGCTTCCATGGGAGAGGCTACCGGAACTAGGCAAGATGTAAGATCGGGATAATATTTTTGCACTAAATAGTTAATAGCAGGGCATGCTGTTGTTATAAGATTTGGTCTTGTTTTGTCATTATAGTATTTCAAATAGTCTTTTGCAATAAGTCTGGCGCCGGTAGATGTTTGGTATACTGCTGAAAAGCCAAGCTTTTTTAAGGCGGAAACTATCTGGCTATAATGTTGGAATGAAAAAATCCCTGCAAAAGAAGGTGCTAAGCTTACCGCCATATCTTTATCTTCGCTTAAAAGGTGCTTTACCCGCTCCACATCACTTTTTATTGTTTTAGCATTTTGCGGACACGTTATAAGACACGTCCCGCAGGTAATACATCTTTCTTCAACTATCTCTGCCTGATCATTTTTCATACGTATAGCCTTTACCGGGCATGCTCTTACACATTTATAGCAGTTTTTACAGTTGGCCCTTGAAAAATTAATAACTTCCATCTATTTTGCCTCCAATATCTTCTCCCTGAAAAAAGCCTCGGCGTCATCCGGTGAAACAGAATAAGGATTGCTTCCGTCGATTTTGACTGAAACAGGATTGCGGCAATTATTACAGCAAAATTCTGCTTTAAGCTCCCACTCATTTTCAAGATTGTATTTATTCAATAGCTCTTTAAAAATTCTGATAATATCATACGAGCCTTTTAGATGGCAGGAACTGCCTACACAAACACTTATAACCCGCATATATGATCCCCTCATTTTATTTTATTTGATAACTCACTTCAAAACAATTATATAAATAAAAAATATGATTGTCAAACATTTCACAATCCCTTAAATTTCTATTTAATGTAAAAAATTTGTACGCCTCTTGGAACCAATTTTCTTATTTGATATACTTAATCTAGTTTCATTTATCTTCAAGCGAGGTGGAAATTAATGAAGTCTGCAAAAATCGCAGCAGTTATACTTATCCTATTTTCTTTTTTCGCAAATACAGCAGTCGCAACCGCATCAGAAATTCAATCTCCTCCCGAAATAGCAGGTGAAGCCGGGATAGTCATGGATGTGGAAACCGGCAGGGTATTATACGAAAAAAATGCTCATCTCAAACTTGAACCTGCAAGCACTACCAAAATAATGACGGCTATTTTAGCTCTTGAAAAGGGTGATCTTTCAGATATAGTCACAACAGGGAAAAATCCCACGCTGGTAGATGGAACTAGAATATATTTGGAAGAAGGAGAGATGCTTACCCTAGAGCAGATGCTTTATGCTATGATGCTCAATTCGGCAAATGATGCAGCTGTTGCAATAGCAGAACATATGGCGGGAAGCGTTGAAAGTTTCGCTGCGATGATGAACGAAAAAGCTAGAGAAATAGGCGCAAAGGATACAAATTTTGTAAATCCAGATGGTCTGCCTGCTGCAGGTCATTTGACAACCGCTTATGATTTGGCGCTTATTTCCCGGTATGCGCTTTTAAATTTGCCGGAATTTAGAAAAATCGTTGCAACAAAAACTGCTGTAATACCATGGCAGGGCCAAGAATGGGACAGACAGCTGATAAATTTAAATAAATTATTGTGGAACTATGAAGGAGCTGATGGAATTAAAACAGGATACACCAGCACCGCCGGCTCTACCATAGTTGCTTCTGCTACTAGAAATGGCAGACAATTGATTGCCGTAATACTAAAGTCTAACGGCACTACGTCAAAGGACTGTTCTGCTTTGCTAGATTACGGATTTAATAACTTTGAAAGAAAAAGCCTTCTAAAATCAAATTCCGTAATTGCAGAAAAAAGCGTGACTTATGGTAGTCCTGTAAAACTTGTCACCGAGAAAGAATTTGTAACTATAGTCCCAAAAAACGACCTTCCTATTACTAAAAAAGCATATATAGCTGATAATATAGATGCTCCGGTTAAAAAAGGCGATATATTGGGCCATGTAATATTTTATCAGGGATGCACTGTGCTGGGCAGCGTCAATCTTGTAGCTGCAAATACTGTTAAAAGAAAGGTATATACATATTGGTGGTTTTGGGTAATTTCGCCGCTTTTTGCAGCCTATGCACCTTATAGAATATCTATAGGTGTAAAACGTTACAGGAGAAGCAGGCTTAGGAAAGCTCAGGCTATTTCGCCGGCAAAAAGATACAAATGAAAAATGCTCTTCCCCGACAGTTTTTGCCGTCGGTTAAGAGCATCTTTATTATTTTAAAACATATATCGTTACTTGACGCCTGCCAAAATATCTGCATTCTTGTGTTGTATTAAAAAACAAATCAATTTCATTGCCTTTTATTGCCCCGCCGGTATCTTCAGCCCTTGCGAAGCCATAGCCTTCTACATAAAGCCTGGTTCCCAGCGGAATAACATTTGGATCGACTGCCACAACCCCGGCCCGCGGCGTAGTTCCTGTTGCTGTTCGATGTCCTGTGTATGTATAAGCAGAGGCCGTCATGCGGCGTTTTTCTGTGTAAGCAAAATCAACACCTGCCCGAGACGCTATTTGTACCGTCCCGACAAGGACAATTTGAGGTTTTGGAGATTTTATAACTTTTGATTCTGTCGAAGTAGAAACTACCTTTCCATTTTCTAGAATTTCTGTGGTTTTTATTTCTTCACTGCCTTCTTCTCCTTGCTGTATAACTTTCTTTTGACCGGCAGGTAAATTTGAGTCCTTTCTTGAGACAGTAGTAAATGGTATAGGCTTGATTGTTTTTGTAACTTTTTCTTCCACCCGCGTAATGATTATTTTTTCGTTTTTGGCCACACTATAAGAAAGTGCGGGCTCGATTTTGTCTTTTTCGTTTAAAACAATACCACCTTTAGATAAGATATTTTCTACTGTGTCTGGTTGTGTTTTAACTGTCACCTCTTTTCCATCTACAACAATCGTTACAGGAAACGCTCTTTTTATAATTATTTTCATATTGTCTTCAAGTTTTGTGTCAATGCTTGGTGTAACAACATCTTCAGATTCTAAAACAATTTTTTCATCAGCCAGCAGGTCTTTCACGGTTTTGGCAAAAGTGGACACCTCAACAGTCTTTTCTTTGTCGTAAATGACCACCTCTTTTTCCAAAATTGCATGAACCGTAATCGCTCCGGCAATCGCAATCACTGCTATACCGGAAGCAATGGCCCATCGTGCTTTTGGTGAAAACACAAAATTCCCCCTTTTTACAAAAGCTATATGCATTTGTAAAATATCCAATATCTATTTCTATATTATTTATATAATACTTATATCAAAAATTAAGCTACTTTGTCAAATTGCTATCTTTTTCCAGTGTCCTTTTCTAAATCTTAGGTACATCAAACCGGCTTCCACAACAAATTGGATAACGGTTGCCACCCAAACATATATTACTGTCTTTTTAAATATAAACACCACTGCGAAAATTAAAGGTAACCGCACAAGCCATGTTCCTATAAGACCGACTTTAAAAGTTCCGGGTGTATCTCCGGCTCCTCTTAGGGCACCGCCTAAAACCATCGAAACTGCTAAAGTCGGCTGTTCGAAAGCTGCGACTCTTATACAGGCAGCTGCCAGATTTTTAACTTCGTCTATGCTTGTAAACAAACTCATCAGTTGGTGGGAAAATATCAGAAAAACCAAGCCGACACCACTCATTAATATCAATGCAAGCTTTAGAGAAGCAATTGCGCTTCTTTCTGCTTCCTCCGGCTGCCGGGCCCCCAGATTCTGTCCTGCAAGGGTTGATGCCGCAACTGCAAATCCGTATCCAGGCATAAAAGACATGGATTCTGCGCTGACTGCCACTTGATGAGCTGCAAAGGCCACCGTTCCGAGGCGTGTTATCCAAATCGATGATAAAAGCCGACTACCGCTGTGGGAAAATTCCTCTAAGCACGATGGCATGCTTAATTTGTAAAGCTGCTTTATTACATCCATGTCTATTTTTATTGAGTCTTTAAGATTCAGTCTTACTATATCTTGTCCTGCTATCAGATACACAAAGGTTATTATAAAACCTACCATTTGGGAAAGGGTTGTGGCAATTGCAGCGCCTTTTACCTCCATTCTCGGGAAACCATAATAGCCGAATATAAGGACATAATCACCAACTACATTGAGTAAATTTGCAACAAGGGCCGAAAACATGGGAAGCTTTGTATTGCCGGCTCCTCTTAATGCTGCATTAAGCACCATTGTTGGTATTAAAAATACAATTCCAAATGATACGATCTTTACATATTGAATCCCGAGTTTGATTACCTGTTGATCTTCTATTGTAGATATAAAAAAGGGTCTTGCCAGAAACAGATTGGCTCCAAGCAAAAAGACGCTTATAATTAACGAGACTATAAATGACTGGGATATAACCTTGTTAGCTTTTTCAGGCTCATTTGCACCTATGTATCGAGCTACAATGGCAGAAGTTCCTATACCCATTGCGCTTACTATATTGACCAGCGTAAACGCCAGCTGAGAACCAAAACCTACGGCGCTTAAGGCCTCAGCGCTTAATCTGCCTATCATGGCAGTGTCAAACATCCAAACAGCTGTGTTTAGTATATTTTCTAAAATCGCCGGCAGCGCTAGTCTAAATATGGTGTTTTGAAGTGAATTGCTGTTAGAATTTCCGTTGTTAAGTGCTTTCATCTTTCTCATACCTCGCTTATTGCAGTAATATAGTAAAACGCAGCTAATAACACATAAAAAAACCTGCAAATTTATGTTTTTGCGAAAGAAATAATAAATTTGCCGGCTTACATGGATTTTTGCGAAAATATGTATTACAATACGATTATACTAGAAAAAACCTTTTTATGGTAGGCTTTTTAATTTTTATTGTTGACAAGCTGTTCTTTAAGGTTTATAGTTATAAATATATTATGCATATATATGCATAATATATTTATAACTATTGCTATATGTTCAGGATTTTTTAAGTATAACCGAGGTTTAAATTAAATTTATATGCAATAAAATACATACTAAGCTTATAATTATACATTTATATAAATCAGGGAGGTCTACCAATGTCTAAAAGTAAAGAAATTATTGAGATAACCGAAAAATACAGCGCCCATAACTATAACCCACTGCCCGTAGTAATTTGCGAAGGTAAGGGAGTCTGGGTGAAAGATTTGGATGGCAACAAATATATGGATATGCTCAGCGCTTATTCGGCAGTAGGGCAGGGTCACTGCCATCCGAAAATTATTGCTGCCCTTAAAGAACAAGCCGATAAAGTCACATTAACATCAAGAGCTTTCCATAATGATAAATTCGGGCCATTTTGTCAAAAGGTTGCAACGATTGCCGGCAAAGATATGGTTTTGCCTATGAATACAGGGGCCGAAGCTGTTGAAACTGCTATTAAGGCTGCCAGGCGGTGGTCTTATGACGTAAAAAAACTGCCCGAAAATTCCGCAGAAATTATTGTATGTGAAGGAAATTTTCACGGCCGCACAACTACTATAATATCTTTTTCATCCGAAGAAGAATATAAGAGGGGTTTCGGGCCGTTTACTCCGGGCTTTAAGATTATACCGTATGGCGATTTAGATGCTCTTAAAGCGGCTATTACTCCAAATACAGCAGCTTTTTTAGTCGAACCTATTCAAGGTGAGGCAGGAATTAATGTGCCCTATGACGGTTACTTAAAAGATGCTTATGAAGTTTGCAAACAAAACAATGTACTTTTTGTTGCTGATGAAATTCAGACAGGCCTTGGCCGAACAGGCAAAATGTTTGCATGTGACTGGGAAAATGTGGTTCCGGACATTTATATACTCGGTAAAGCACTAGGCGGTGGAGTAGCGCCTGTATCTGCTGTTGTAGCAGACGAAGAAATTTTAGGCCTTTTTGAGCCGGGCTCTCACGGTTCAACCTTTGGAGGAAATCCATTGGCTTGTGCTTGTGCCATTGCGGCCTTGGAAGTTATTGAAGAAGAAAATTTGGTCCAGCGTTCTCTTGAAATGGGCGAATATTTTATGGGTAAACTCAGGGAGATTAAAAATCCGCTTATAAAAGAAATTCGCGGAAAAGGTCTGTTGATTGGTTTAGAGCTTAACGGAAAGGCTCGTCCATATTGTGAAAAGTTAATGGAAAAAGGTCTTCTTTGCAAAGATACTCATGAAGCAGTTATACGATTTGCTCCGCCACTTATAATCACAAAAGATGAAATCGATTGGGCAATGGAAAGAATAAAAGCAGTCCTTAACGATAACGCATAAGATAAAACAAATAAAGCAGGGTTTGATATTTCCATCCTTTAGGAAAATCTTACCCTGCTTTTATTTTCTATACAAAACTTAGTGCTTAGTGAGATTTATTAATAATTTTCGCATCTGACTTCAAAGAAGGCCTGTGGATGCTCACATACGGGGCAAATCTCCGGAGCTTTTTTGCCAATTACAATATGGCCGCAGTTCCTGCAAACCCACATTGTCTCTCCTGCTTTTTCGAAAACCTTTTTCATTTCGACATTATCGAGAAGCTTGCGATATCTCTCCTCGTGGGATTTTTCGATGTTTGCAACCATCCTAAATTTTGCCGCAAGTTCTGTAAAACCTTCTTCTTCAGCTTCTTTAGCAAAACGTGCATACATATCGGTCCATTCATAATTTTCGCCTTCAGCTGCATGGCGAAGATTTTCGGCTGTATTACCTATACCGTTAAGTGCTTTAAACCACAGCTTTGCGTGCTCTTTTTCATTATTCGCTGTTTCTTCAAAAATCGCTGCAATCTGCTCATAGCCTTCTTTTCTTGCAACAGATGCAAAATAAGTATATTTATTTCTTGCTTGAGATTCTCCTGCAAATCCTTCCATTAAGTTTTTCTCAGTTTTTGTGCCTTTAAGGTCTTTAAGTTCCATAAGATCCTCTCCTTTATTATTTGATATTTTTGTTCTTTTTAACTGCCGTAGTAGCTTTTCCACCACTTCGCCAGGAAAATCATCTGGTGGATTAATAAGTATTGATTCGAGTAATTTTCTTACTTCATCGCTTTGCGGAAGCATATAGCCGGATTCTCTGAGTAAATCTTCGGCCATTAACCTGTTGGATTTGGCTAATGCCTCTGCAAATTGGCGAGTAATAGCATTGTTACTTGACTTTGTTAGCGCGCGTGCTATCTGTTCTTGTGCCACCTTACTTTTTGCAAGTTCACGCATCGCTTTGACTACTTCATCTTTTTTAGGCTGTTGAGGCGGATAATCATCGGGAAGAAGCGAAATCGCTCCTGATGGGCATGCATCTACGCATTTTCTGCATCCCTTTATGCATTTATTCACATCGATAATGCTGTCTTCCGTATCTGTAGCACCCGTCGGACAAACATAAAGGCACATACAGTCTTTCGTGCACAACCTTATATTTCTTACTGCCGGCATACGCTTACCTCCTTGCAACCTGCAGAATTTTAAAATTCGGGACCTTGCACACAGGACAAATTTCCGGCAGGTTATCACCTATGTATATAAAACCGCAAATATCGCATACATAAATTTTAGTATTTTCCAGCATTGCATCCTGCTCTTTTGCGTAGCGCTCAAGAAGAGATTTAGCCATACGGCTAACTTTTTCGCTCCATACTAATGCCCTTAGAGCTCCCCTGTCAGCATTCGCTTTTGCTGTCGAAGTTGCTTTTGTAAGGCTTTCTGAAAGATCTTTTTCTAACAGCTCTACGATTTCGCTAAAGTCTCCGGCATTTTCTTTTGCCGCTTTTCTTGTATAATACTCGCTTAGCGTATTAAATAAATCCCTTTCTTCCCAAAGGTGCTGTTTGTCACATCCCTTTGCAAGATTCGAGAATATAGCAGCAAGTTCGCCTGCTGTAAGGTCTTCTGATTCTTCAAATTCCTCGCTCGAAGGTGCGTATTGTGGCAATGGTTCAGTTTCTGTCTTCATTTCCTTGACTTCAGTAAATAATAGTTTAACCGCGCCACACCATGGACACGCAAAATCTTCCGGCAGATCCTCCCATTTCGTTCCGGGAGCAATGCCCTTTTCAGGTATGCCGATAGCTTCATCATATGTATACCCGCAAATTGGACATCTGTATTTCCTCATCCAACCACCTCCTTAATAATAACTATTCTTATTTTACCTTTAAAATTATATAATGTCAATAGATAAAAGCACGCCGAAACGGTCTATTTCGATTCCTTTCGCATCGCACTGTGTTGTTCAAGCATTAAATTGATAAGTTCTGTGCGGTTTCGTATATTAAGCTTTGAATAGATTTTCTTTACATGGGTTTTTACTGTATTTTCGCTTATGTAAAGCTCTGAGCCGATTGTCTTGTACGTTTTTCCTGCTAAAAGCAATTCTACTATTTCTTCTTCTCTTTCAGTTAAACCTCCAAGCTCAATCAAATTTTTTACAGCCATTTCACGCTTCTCTTGAGGTGTGCTCAAAACCATCGTAAGATATGCATGATCGCTTAATATCTCGGATAGATATTTGTGCAGCAGTGGAAGAATTGTGAAAGTCACGCATACAACGCCAAGAGCCAACAGCATCGTGCTTATATCCCGACCCGCACCATTTATGACGTTACCTATCACGCCGCCAAGTAGTACGCCTAAAACATTAGCCGAAAGGCCAATTCCAAAAACTTTAGCCGGATTTTCGTCAAAATCCAACATCTCCCCTAAAATACTCCACCAAAATAAATCGTATATGCCGCATGCTCCCAGCATTAATGTATCTACAACTAAATAACTTTGCCATGATTTATCTAAAATCGCAAAAGTTATAAAAGAAAAACCTATCATCGTTATTCCTATATATAAAATATAAGTCCTATTTCTTTCTCTAGACAAATTTCTCATAATATACAGCGCTACGATATACGGAATAGCCCAATACCAGCTTGTGAGCCATTCAAGGTGTGAGAACGCCGGATTCATTACTTGATACATTAATCCCGAATTTATCGTAATTATCACAATAAACAGGTATAACAATAGAAGGGGTTTTGTAATACTAACAGCATTTTTGGTGTCATTGGGAAGTTCTTGATGTTCTGTATTAGCTTCAACCGTTGGTAATTTAGCTACAAATAAAAGCGCTAAAGCAAGTATGGCAATAGATAGCGAAAGACCAACATAAGCAGATATATAGACTGTTGCCATATCCAAAACTATCATAATAATGTTTGAATATATAAGAACATCAGCAGTCGTCTTTATTCGCTCATTCTTTGGAGTAAATTTTTTTAAGAAAAACCCCCATGCAGCTACACATATCCCCGCTATAAATGAAATTAAAATAAGTGTAAGTTGCCATGGGGCTCCGGGCTTTGAAAAATATACAAAACTTCCTAAAATACACAAAAGAATAGAAAGAAACATTGTTTTCTTTGCCGCTTGTATATTTTTCACAAAAAATCCGCATAAAAACAATCCTGCAAAATGGGATATAATAGCTCCAAAAACCATTCTGTGAGGCTCAATCTGAAACATTTCGGTAAGTGAATACAGAATCTGGCCTTCGAAAGGAAAAGAAAGTATCCAAGCGAAAATAAGTGAAAACACAATAATCGATAAACTGCGATTATCGATGTTTTTATATAAAATTCCATTATGTCTGTCATTCTTCATTTCAAATCCCCTTTGCGCACAAGAAACTTACATCAATCTGTCCATTTAGTGCAGTTGCCTCCTTGCTGTTTAGCTTCGAACATTCTTTTATCGGCGCAAGAAATCAGTTCTGCCGCTGTAAGTTTCGGACCATTCATTGTATACACTCCCAAAGACGCAGTAAGCTTTATTTTATTTTGAGGAGATATTGTAAGTTCTGAAATGCCGTGGCGAATTCTTTCGGCAATCTTATAAGCTTCGACCTCGGATGTTCTATTTAAGCATACAAGGAATTCATCGCCCCCATAGCGGGATGCCCAGTCATTGCCGGCTCGAATGCATTTCATTATCGCTCCGGTCACCTCTGTAATTGCTTTATCTCCAAATTCATGACCATAAGTATCGTTTATGTCTTTAAAGTTGTCGATGTCTAAAAATATAATCGACAAAGGACTGTTTTCAATTACTGCCCTTACAATATCTGCCGGCAGGCGCTCGTTTATATACCGCCGATTATAAATATCTGTCAGCTCGTCTTTTACCGCAAGGCCGTTGAGTTTTGTAATCAGATCATGGAGCAATTGTCCTTCTAAATAATTTCCGGTGCCCACCATCATAGTTTCTGTAACATTCTTAAGCAATTCTAATACAAGAGGTGTTTCGAGATTTTCGATAGAAAATGCGGTCACCATCATAATGGTGTTCGGCAATTGCTCAAGTTTTTGATAGCATTTTTTATCAAGATAAGCTCTAATTGATATACAGTTATCGCAAATCTCATCTCTCTTCCAATATGAATAACATATTTCGTCATGAGTAGCTTCAAGAGATCCTTTATATTCAACCACTCTCTTTTTTAAAGGATCTACAAGCCTTACAATGTCATACATTTTATTAAAAAAATCTATTCTGTCTTCCAAGTCTTTAAGAGTAATTTGATCGGCTATAATTTTTGCCTCCTTGAAGCACGGTCTTTCTTGCTATAATTAAGTTAGAATATTCACTATTTTACAATAAGCAAATGCTCTATTTTCCTTCATCATTCTACACTTTTTCGACATATATCACAAGGCGTCATTCTATAATTCAGATGTTATAAATTAGCCTATGTCTGCTCTTCACGATGATACAAGGTTTTATCATGGTACATGTTCTCATCTGCTTCTTTAAAAAGGTTTGCCGTTCTGTTAACCCCTTTTATACTTGATATCGCGTAGCCGGCGCTGACAGAAAGTTGGAACGGAAACTGTCTTGATTCATTAAAATCAGCGAAATTATTCTTGATTTTTCGAATAACTTGCCCAGCAGCGCCTTCTTCACCCTGCTGCATAATGATTACAAATTCATCTCCGCCATAGCGCGCCAGAAAAGTAGAAGTTCCATTAAACATTTCACGCAGAAGATTTGCGGTCTGCATCAACGCCATATCGCCTGAAGCGTGGCCATATCGATCATTAATATACTTAAAATCATTGATATCTAATACGATCAGGGTCACGGCACGATTTTTCCCGTCTTCATATGTCGCAAGATGTCTCTCCATATTTCTGCGGTTATTAAGGCGAGTAAGTGAATCCTGAGATATTGCTTGGCTTTCCTTGTCAAGTAAAACCAATAGGCTGGAGATGACCGTGCAAGGCCATATCATGCTAATTCCGTAAAACACTGTCTGTATTGTCCCACCGATAAATGGAGGCACTACAAAAAAAGCAATAGTCAAAAGTTCTTTTTTGCGGTCGCTGAATACCTCTTTTTTATACTGTGTCA